>JBIOIZ010000007.1:0-63593 GCA_044450385.1 Candidatus Dormibacteria bacterium | reverse complement strand
TGCGCGCTGAGCGCGGTCTGGCAGGCGCCGAGCGCGACCGTCGCACTGAGAGCGTCGCACGCGGCGTTCTCCGTCAGTGCGATCTGCACATCGGCCGCGTTGTAGTGGGTGGCCGCCGATGTGTACTTCGCCTTGATCTGTGTCGCGGTCAGTGGGGTGGGGGTGGGGGTGGTCTGGCTTGAGGGCCCGCCACACGCCGCCACCAGGGCGCCCGTCATCGCGAGCAGGGACGTGAGTCGGGCGTGGGGGAATAGCATGGGCGCCCGCCGAGAATATCTCAGCGGCGGTCAGTCCCCTCTCGGACACCGGGCGGGTCGGGTATAATTCTGACCATGACAGTCGGGATTCTCTCGGGTTCGGCGCGGGGCGCCTCCCACCGGCACACTTCCGATCCGAGCGCGCCGCCGGCAGCATCGTTTTCGATGCGGGTGAGCTCCAAAGCTCACTACGGCCTGCGCATGATGACGGAGTTCGCCAAGTCGTACGGCGCCGGTCCCCTGAGCATCGCCGAGGTGGCGCGCGTCGAGCACCTGCCGCTCGCCTATCTCGAGCAACTCGCGTCCCAGCTTCGTCGCGGTGGCCTCGTCGAAAGCACGCGCGGCGTGCACGGCGGCTACTCGCTTGCTCGCCCGGCGGAGCAGATCAGCGTCCTCGACGTGGTCACCGTGATCGAGGGTGAGGTCTCGCCCGTCGAATGCGTCTCCCACGGCTATGTGACCGGCACCTGCCAGCGTGAGGGCGAGTGCGCGTCGCGGGGCCTGTGGCTGCGCCTGAAGCAGAGCATCGACGCGGTGCTCAGCCAGACCACGCTCGCCGAGCTCGTGGCCGATCAATCGCTGATCGACTCGATGGCACCGGCCTCCGAGGAGCCGTGCCGATGAGCCGGGCTGTCCTTGCGATCTCCGGACTCCACGCGACCGTGGAGGGCAAGGAGATCCTCAAAGGCGTCGACCTCCAGGTCGCGCAGGGCGAGATCCACGCACTCATGGGTCCGAACGGCTCGGGCAAGAGCACCCTCGCATATACCCTCATGGGTCATCCCAAATACGCGGTGACCGGCGGTTCGGTGACGTTCGATGGCGAGAATCTGCTCCCCCTCACGGCGGACGCCCGCGCGCGCCTCGGGTTGTTTCTCTGCTTCCAGTATCCGACCGCGATTCCGGGTGTCAGCACCGTGAACTTTCTGCGCGCGGCGCTCCGCGCCCAGCAGAAGGAGATGCCGGCGCGCGAGTTCCTCAACCGGCTGAGCGCGGAGATGCAGGAGCTCAAGATCGACGAGAGCTTCCGCTCGCGCTACATCAACGACGGCTTCTCGGGTGGCGAGAAGAAGCGCATGGAGATCCTCCAGCTGGCCATGCTGCGCCCCAAGCTGGCGATTCTCGACGAGACCGACTCGGGTCTCGACGTCGACGCTCTCCGCACCGTTGCCGACGGCGTCATGCGCCTGTGCGGGCCTGACATGGGGGTGCTTGTGATCACCCACTACCCGCGCATCCTCGAACATCTTCACCCGGATCGCGTGCACGTCCTCCATGACGGGCGCGTGGTCACCTCCGGCGGGGCGGACCTGGCGCGACAGATCGAGCGCGAGGGCTACGAACCAATTCTCGGGACGGCCGCAGCCGCCACCGCGTAGGAGATTCGCGATGGCGATTCAAGCGAAAGAGCTGACCAAGGACTACCAGTTCGGTTTCTCGGACATCGACGTGTCCGTCTTCCGCACGGCCAAGGGTCTGTCGCCCGAGGTCGTGGCATCGATCTCCCAGCACAAGAACGAGCCCGAGTGGATGCTCAAGTTCCGCCTCAAGGCGCTGGACCATTTCCGCAAGCGGCCGATGCCGACCTGGGGCGCCGATCTCTCGGGGCTCGACTTCGAGAACATCTACTACTACGTCAAGCCCGTCGAAGAGATGAGCCGGTCATGGGACGACGTCCCCGACTCGATCAAGCAGACCTTCGACCGCCTCGGCATTCCCCAGGCGGAGCGCCAGTTCCTCGCCGGCGTGAGCGCGCAGTACGACTCCGAGGTCGTCTACCACAGCATCCGCGAGGACCTCGAGAAGCAGGGCGTGCTCTTCAGCGACTGCGACACCGGTCTGCGTGAGCACGAGGAGCTCTTCCGCAAGTACTTCGGCACCGTGATTCCGCCGAATGACAACAAGTTCGCCGCGCTGAACAGCGCCGTGTGGTCGGGCGGATCGTTCGTCTACGTCCCGAAGGGCGTCAAGGTGGACATCCCACTCCAGGCCTACTTCCGGATCAACAGCGACAACATGGGGCAGTTCGAGCGGACTCTGATCATCGCCGACGAGGGATCGTCGGTCCACTACATCGAGGGCTGCACGGCGCCGAACTACTCCAGCGATTCGCTGCACAGTGCGGTGGTCGAGCTGATCGCGCACAAGGGCGCGAAGATCCGCTACACAACGATCCAGAACTGGTCGGACAACGTCTACAACCTGGTCACCAAGCGGGCCATCGCCAATGAGAACGCGACCGTCGAGTGGATCGATGGCAACCTTGGCTCCAAGGTCACCATGAAGTACCCGTCGGTGTACCTGATGGGCGAGGGCGCGCACGCTGAAGTCATGAGCGCCGCGTTCGCCGGCAGCGGCCAGCACCAGGACGCGGGGAGCAAGGCGATCCATGTGGCGCCGAACACCACCAGCAACATCGTGTCGCGTTCGATCAGTAAGGGCACCGGGCGCACGTCGTACCGCGGTCACATCAAGGTCCTGCCCAAGGCGCACAACGTCAAGGTGAGCGTCCGCTGCGACGCGTTGCTCCTCGACGAGGAGTCGCGGAGCGATACGTATCCCTACATGGATATCGACAACCCGGACGTGACCATCGGACACGAGGCCAGCGTCAGCAAGGTCGGCGAGGATCAGATCTTCTATCTGACATCGCGCGGCATCACCGAGCAGGACGCCACAGCCCTGATCGTCAATGGATTTTTCGAGCCCTTCGTCAAGGAGCTGCCGATGGAGTACGCGGTCGAGCTCAACCGTCTGCTCGCACTCTCCATGGAGGGTGCGATCGGGTGACGACCCCGCTGGCCGATTCGCCCGCAGCGGCGCTCGGGCAGGAGGTCGCGGCAGCGCGGGCTGAGGCATCGCCGGCGTGGCTCGCGGCGCGGCGCCGCATCGCGTGGGACGCCTACGAGGCGATCCCGATGCCCTCGTCGCAGCGCGATGAGGACTGGCGGCGCACCGATATCTCGGCGCTTCACCCCGAGCGTTTCACGCCCATCGACCGTGCCGACAGGGCGGTGGTGGATGCGATGCGCGCTCAACGGGACGCCGCGGCGCCCAGCGCGGCCTTCGTGGTCGATACCCCGGTGGACGCCCCGATCGAGGGAGCGGACACGCTCCACGCGCAGGGAATCATCGTGACCACGCTCGAGGAGGCGGCGATCGTGCATCCCGAGCTCGTGCAGCGCGCGTTCTCCTCGGTTCGCGTCGACGAGTCGAAGTTCGTGGCGCTCTGGAATGCAGTGTGGCGAGGCGGAGTCTTCGTGTACGTGCCCCGGGGCGTCGAAGCGCTCGTGCCGGTATGGATCGCCCACCCGGCGGGCGGCGATGACCGTGCGGTGTTCCCCTCGGCTGCGGTGGTTCTGGATGAGGGTGCGTCGCTCACCGTCATCGATGCGTACGCGTCGACGTCGGGTCCCGCCGCGCTGCTCAGTGACGCGATGGTGATCCTCTCGGCGGGTCGCGATGCCCGCCTCGACTACAACACGGTCCAGCAGTGGGGGGAAGGCGTCTGGCACGTCGCCATGCAGCGCGCGGTGCTCGACGCCAACGCGAAGCTCCGTTTCATGGGAGTGACCCTCGGCGCACGTCTCCAGAAGGTGTGGTGGGAGGTGATGCTCGAAGGCGTCGGCAGCGAGGCCGACGTGCTGGGTATCTGCTTCGGTGATGGCACCCAGCATTTCGACCACCAGTCGCTCCAGGCGCACATCGGTGCCGAGACGCGCAGCAACCTCTTGCTCAAGGTTGCCGTCCGCGACCGCGCTCGCTCGGTGTACGGCGGCATGATCGACGTTGCCCCCACGGCGATTCATGCCGACGGGTATGTGGCCAACCGCAACCTGCTGCTGAGCCAGGGCGCCAAAGCCGACTCGATCCCACGTCTGGAGATCCGCGCCAACGACGTCAAGTGCGGGCACGGCGCCACCGCCGGTCACATCGACTCCGACCAGCGCTTCTACCTCATGGCCCGCGGGGTTCCGCCCGAAGAGGCGAGCTCGCTGATCGTGCGCGGCTTCATGGACGACGTCCTCGACCGGGTGCCCCACCGCGGGTTCGCCGAGCTCGCCGGAACGCTGCTCGATGCGGAGATCGCCGGCGGGTCGGTGGCCGGGGTCACGGCGGAAGCCGAATGAGCGACGGTTGGGTCGACGTCGCGCGAGCCGGCGATATCCCTCCGGGATGCGCCGCTCGCGTCGAGATCGACGAAACCCCGGTGGCGATCTTCAACGTCGACGGGGCGTTCTATGCGCTCGATGACACGTGTAGCCACGCCGAGGCATCGCTGAGCGAGGGCGATCTCGACGTCGATCGCTGCGCCATCGAATGCCCGCTGCACGGATCGAGCTTCGATCTGCGCACCGGTGAGCCGCTGTCGCTGCCGGCCGTCGAACCCGTTCGCGCGCACCGCGTCCAGATCACCGACGACGGAGTGCTTCGAGTCGCGCTCGCCGACGAGGTTCCGGCGCAGTGAGCACGCCCGTCGTCACCGAGCAGGGGCTCGACGTCGCCCGGATCCGCGCCGATTTTCCGATCCTCAGCCGCGACATCGGGGCGCATCCACTCGTCTACCTCGACTCGGCCGCCACATCGCAGAAGCCGCGAATGGTGGTCGACGCGGTGGACGCGTACTACGCGAGCAGCAACGCGAACGTGCATCGCGGAGTCCACACGCTCGGCAATGAGGCGACCGACTCGTTCGAACGCGCGCGAACACGGGTCGCGATCTTTCTCGATGCACCTGCCGACGGCCTGGTCTTCGTTCGCAATACGACGGAGGCGATCAACCTGGTCGCGTCCTCATATGCAACGCAGCTCCTCGAGCCCGGTGACCGGATCGTGGTCACAGTCATGGAGCACCACAGCAACCTCGTCCCATGGCAGCTCGCAGCCGAACGCCGGGGCCTGAGCCTCGCCGCGATCGATATCGATGAGGAAGGCCGTCTCGACCTGAGCAACCTCGACGAATTGCTTGCGCCGCCGACGCGCCTGGTCGCGATCGGACATCAGTCCAACGTGCTCGGCACCGTCAACGACATCCGGACCATCACCGAGCGGGCGCACGCCGCGGGTGCGCTCGTCTGCGTCGACGCGGCGCAATCCGTTCCGCACATGAGCGTGTCCGCTCGCGACCTCGACTGTGACTTCATCGCATTCAGCGGGCACAAGATGTGTGGACCGATGGGGATCGGAGTGCTCTGGGCGCGGCCGGAGCTGCTCGATCGGATGCCTCCCTTCCTCGGTGGTGGAAGCATGATCAGCCGGGTGACCCTTGAACGCAGCACGTGGAACACGGTGCCTCACAAGTTCGAGGCGGGCACGCCGGATGTCGCCGGTGCCGTCGGGCTCGCCGCCGCGTGCGACTACCTCGACGCCGTCGGCCGCGATCGCATTCATGCGCACGAGATGTCGCTGACCCGTCACCTCCTCGATGTTCTGGACGAGGTTGGCGATATCACGATTTTCGGGCCGCGTGATCTCGAGGCTCGTGGTGGCGTCGTGAGCTTCAAGCTTGCGGACGTGCACGCGCACGACGTGGGCACCATCCTCGATCGGCGCGGCATCGCGGTCCGCGCCGGGCACCATTGCGCCCAGCCTCTCATGGCGCGCTACGACGTGCCCTCGATGGCACGCGCATCGGTGTATCTCTACACGACACACGATGAGATCGACGCGCTCGGTGAAGGGTTGGGTGAGGTGCGCCGGGTCTTTCGCGTCTAGCCTGCGCCGACGAGGAACGCCGCGATGCGAGCGGCGGCATCCTCGCGAACCGCGAGCAATCCGTGGCCCAGGCCCGGATAGATGACGAGCTCCGCATTGCGAAGCATGCCCACCTCGCGCCGGAGGAGGTCCACCTTCGCAAACGGGTCACGATCGCCGGAGAGGAGGAGCACGGGACACGCGATGCGCGGCCAGTGCGCCGTGCGGAGATCGTCCGGATGTCCCGGACGGTGCAGCGGGTAACTCAGGAGCACGAGCGCGCTCACCGGCTGGTCAGCCGCGAGCAGGCTGGCCATCCGGCCTCCGTACGAATGCCCACCCATCGCCGCTCCCGGCTGTTCCACGAGTGCGCGCCGGAAGACGTCGACTGCGCGGTCGTTGTTCGATTTCGGCAGGTCGAGTGCCACCGCCAGAACGCCGTGAGGTGCGAGCGCGTCGACCCAGGGACGCATCGATGCCGCGCTTCCTGAAGCGCCATGCCCGAGGAGGAGTCGCGGCGCCGCCGCGAGGGTCGGCTTACGCTTGCTCACGTTCGAGGATCTGGAATGCGACCGGCTGCGGCGTGTGGGTGGCGACCGCCGGCCGTCCCGGGAGCCACGCCGCACATACGAGCGCTGCGAGCAGGAGGATGCCGCAGCCGCACCAGAAGGGGAGCCCGGCGTTGACGCCATAGAGGGACCCGAGCACGGCTGCTCCGAAGGCCATGCCGCTGAACTGGTACAGGCCGCCGATGCCCATGGCGCGGCCGCGCACCGACTCCGGGGTGCTGTCGCCGATGACGGCAAAGAGGCTGGGCTCGAGGATCACCGTTGCCACCGCCTCGATCGTGCCGACCGTGAGGATCACCGCCAGGGCCTGGAGGAACGGATAGATCGAAGCGCACACAGCCACCACAATCAGCCCGGCGGTGACCAGTTTGCGGCGGTCGGATCGGTCCGCGAGGCGGCCTCCCGCTCGCGCCAGCACGAGAATGGGCAAGGCGAACACGCTGACCGAGAGTCCGATGATGAGCGGGTCGTAGCCTCGAGCCGCGAGATACTGCGGCCACACGACGTCGTACATCGACCAGATGGTGCCGACGGCGAAGAGCGCGGCGATGGGAACCACGATCCCGCGCATGCGCCACCAGCGGAAGCGCTCCTTCTTGACGATCGTGGCTGTCGGGGCCGCACGGGTCTCGGGTACCCGGAACATCGCTCCGAGGCCGATGAACATCGACAGCCCGGTGATCCCGAACACAGCCGAGTCACGCCACAACGCGGCTGCGCCGCCGACAAGCGGGCCGATCAGGAGCCCGACCATCTCGTACGCCTGCAATTGCGAGAAGCGCTGCGCTCGCTGGTCCGGCGCACTGAGATCGGTGAGCGCAGCCCGCAGCGCCGGCACATAGGCGCCGGCGCATGCGCCCATGACGATGCGGATGGCGGTGAGCACCGGCAACGACCCGATGTTGAAGAACAGCAGCAGCGATAGAAAGGCATAGATGAGTCGGGGTCCGATGAGAAATGGCTTCCTCCCCCACCGATCACAGAGCCGGCCCGCAGGTACCTGGACGAGCGTATTGGCGACCAGCGGACCGGCGATGAAGATGGCCACGGCAACGGAGTTGCCGCCGCGATGCGCGACGTACAAGGGCGCGATCGGAAACACGGCGGCGACGCCCGTGAACATGATCAGTTGCCCGATCAGCAGCCAGAAAGCGGGGTCAGCCCTTGGTTTTCCGGTGCGCGCCAGGACATCGATGCGAGCCACGTCTCCATTCTCGTGTTTTGGGCACGAACGGTTGGACTACGATGGTGATATGGCAGTCGGATCGACGCCCGTCGACGACGATCTCTATCGCGAGATCATCCTTGACCACTATCGCAATCCCCGTCACCACCAGGCTGTTGACCCTGCGGATCGGGTCATCGAGGCGAACAACCCGCTCTGTGGCGACGAGATCGACCTGAGCTACCGGCTCGACAACGGCACGGTTGCAGCCATCGGTTTCATGGGGCGCGGCTGCTCGATCAGCCAGGCTTCGGCGAGCATGCTCTGCGAGGCCGTGACCGGGATGAGCGTCGCCGAGGCTGCCTCACTTGCCGAGCGCTTCCGGACGATGCTCACCGGAGATGGCGCGCTGCCTCAAGGTGCCGGAGACATCGGCGATCTCGAGGCGCTTCGCGGCGTACGGGCATACCCTGTTCGGGTCAAGTGCGCGACGCTCGTCTGGAACGCGCTCCTCGAGGGGCTCACCGAAACCGCCACATCGTCAGCAGCGAGGACCGAGCAATGAGCACCGCAGAACCGCTGTCGCACACCGAGCCGGCCGAGATGAAAGAGGCCAAGGCGTCGGATGCCCTGATCCGCGCTGCGCTCAGTGAGGTGTACGACCCCGAGATCGGCATCGACATCGTGTCGCTGGGCCTCATCTACGGCACCAACATCGACGATGACGGCCTGCTGACCATCGAGATGACCCTGACCACGCCCTACTGCCCGATGGGTCCGATCATCGAGACGCAGGCCCATGCCGTCTGTGCTCCGCTTCCCGGCGTGCGGGATGTGCACATCAACCTGGTGTGGACACCGCCCTGGGACCCGCGCACCATGGCCTCGGATGAGGCCCAGCTCGAACTCGGCATCTACTGATCTCGACGCCGGACCGGCCGGTCTGGCATCGTCTCCAGCATGGAACGCGTCTTCACGCATACCGAGGCGACGGGGTTGCTCCCGCGGCTCACAGAGCTGCTCACTGCCTTGCGCCACGCTCATCGCACTGCGCTGAACGAGGCGGCTGAGCCCGAGCATGGCGCGGTGTCCTCCAACGGCTCGGCGGCCGCAGCGATGACGGCGTCAGGCCCGTTCCACGAAGCTCAACGGCTCGCAGCGGATATCGACCAGCTCGGGGTGGTCCTGCGTGATCCCGACACTGGTCTCGTGGACTTTGCGTCGGTCCGGGATGGCCGTCCCGTCTACCTTTGCTGGCGGCTGGGCGAAGACCGGATCGGCTTCTGGCATCCTCGCGACACCGGCTTCATGGGCCGGCTGCCGCTCTGATCGCCGGCTCAGAGCCTCGTGAATTCTGCGAGCCTGGAGATGTCCTCGGGGGTCATCCGAACGAAGAGCACCAGATCGTCGCTGCGATCGAGGAAGCGCACCTGGACCACCAGGTCGCGCTTGAACAACCCCTTGGGGCGCACCACGATTCCCACCAGCTCACCCTCATCGAGGAGCACGTCCCGAACGGTCCCGAGGACCTGCCCGGTGTGCCCGATCATCACCCGTTCACCGCGACTGATCTCGATATCGCTTGCAGCTCTATTCCTGACCGCGTCGACGAGCGGGAAGGCGCCGGGGACGGCGCCGACCAGCGCGGCCGCATATCGCCACTGATCTCCTGGCTGCAGCGGTGCGTACTGATGGCTGAGGTATGGCGGCAGAGCGCGCGTCGCCCGCCTGTCCAGCTTGAGGCGAACGTCGTCCGGGCTGATGCCGGCCACAGCGTCGAGCGGCACGATCACCTCGGCAACGAGCAGGCCCGAACCTGGCGCGAGGATGCGGCCGGAGAACCACTCGGTCTCCAGCACGATCAGCGCGTGCGGATCCAGCGAGTCGCGGTCGACGACGATCCGCTGCAGCGTCCCGGCGTGATGGCCGTCAGACGTATGCACCTGCGCGCCGAGGTGGAAGTCCTCGAGGCCACGCCCCGTCGAGGCGTCGGTCACGCCAAACGCCCGAACCCGGGTACACTTTGGTGGCGTCTCTCGGCCCGGACCCGCCCCGCCTTCAACACGACGCATGCGGACGCGGTGCCGTGGCACTCAGGCAAAAGGAGGAACCTAGCCCATGACAGATTCTTCGAGTACCACCTCCTTCCCGACCAGCGCAGTGGTGGAGAGCTGACCGCAGGTAGCCAGGTCACCACTCGGAGAGAGGCGCGAACCGTCGCACTCGGCGGTCTCTCCACGCATTTGCGCTAACCGCGGCCCCGCCGCGGCTCGAGCCAATCACCGGCTTTGTTAGGTGAAGCGCGCCGTCTCGATCTGCGCCGCGCGGGTCGAGACGGCGGGCGCCGGGACGATCTGGTCGCTCTCGACCCAGCCATCGTCGGCGCCGGCGACGCGGACTTTCACGAATGGTCCGCTGCGCTCTGGCAGAGCCTCGACTTCGGTGGCGGTGAGAATCTCGCGGCCCCGAGGCGCGTCGTGCCTCGGCTCGAGGAACAGGCGGTATGGCATTCCAGCCCACGACGCGACAAGCGTCACCGGACCCGGCGGGATGCGCCGTTCGCGGTAGAGCGTTCTCGAATCTGCCGCGCCTGCGGTGAGAAGCCGGATCACCTGCAGCGCTCGGGTGCTCGGACCGCGATCGGCCTTGCCCATCGCTTTGGAGATGATGCCGCCGCCCGAGCTGGCTTCGACCTCGACCCAGGTTCCCTCAGTGGTTGTCACCGCGCGGCAGCGAACCCAGCGGATGCGGACCCTTGGGCGACCCCACTGCCCGAACAGGCCGCGCCGGCGATGCTCGATGATCCGCGCCTCGCTCTCACCGACGACCTCGTAGCGGTATGGAGCGGTGCCGATCATCTGCTCCATCACCGCGAACACCTCGCGTGGGGGAGCAGCAGACAGGAGTCGCCAGGTCTGCGCGGAGGGGGCCAGCATGCCCCCGGATTGTAGCCGGGGGCGCTCAGGCCTCCGATGGCCCGATCGCGGGTGCGAGAGCGATGGCGTAGCGCTCGCACATCGTGTCGAAGCGGGCAGCCGTATAGGCGTCGAGCAGCGACCGGTGACGGTGCACCAGGGGAGCGATGTATTCACGGAGATACCGTCCCCGAGCCGACCACTGGTAGTAGGAGCGCCCACCATGGTGGTAGGGGCCATAGAGAGCGCTCCCTGGGTAGGTCCTGCGCATCCACTCGAAGGTCTCCTCGTGGCGGACGTGCATTCGCAGCGTCACCTGCGGCTGGCGGCCGTCGCCGCCAAAGTGGCCTTCGCCGACCAGCAGGCCGAGCAGGAAACCGACCGAGAGGTCGTCAGGTTCGGGAGACGCCTGAGGCGCCGCCGGCGTTCCCGCGTGCTGCGATTGGCTTGCACTCGAGGCGTCGGAGCCGGTCGCGGGCACGGGATTGCTCGCATCTGGAGCAGTGCGGGGCGCCACGGGTGCAACGATAAACGGGTCCTTGTTTCACCGTCAAGTTGTTTGCGGAACATCGCTCCACCTGACCAGCACACGCCGGGAGGGTTTTCCACAGGTCCGAGCGGCGATGCGCCATCTCCAACTCGCAGGCACCCCACGAGCGCGCCGCGAGCCTGGGGAAACTCGGGATAACTCGATGTCTCGCGGGGGGTCGCCGCGATCCGGCCATAATCAGCCGCTAACCGTGCCACCTAGCATCCTCGCAGTCGCCAATCAGAAGGGCGGTGTCGGCAAGACCACGACCGCGGTCAGCGTGGGAGCAGCGCTCGCGGAGATGGGCCGGAAGGTCCTCCTGATCGATGTCGATCCCCAGGCCAACGCCACGTCCGGGCTCGGCATCGATCGACGCCGCGTCGAGACGAGTATCTACGACGTGATCGTGATGGGCAGGTCGCTCGCGGACGCGCGCCTGCAGACAGCTGTCCCGGGGCTTGACATCGTTCCGTCCGCCATTGCGCTCGCCGGTTCGGAGATCGAGCTCGTTGATCTCGCCCGTCGGGAACGCCGGCTGCAGTACGCGTTGGAAGCTCTGGAGTCCGACGACGACTACGTGCTGATCGATTCCCCGCCAAGCCTCGGGCTACTCGCGATCAATGCCGTCGTCGCCGCTGATGCCCTCCTCATCCCGATTCAGTGCGAGTTCTATGCCCTCGAGGGCCTCGGGCTGCTCATGCACACGCTGGCGCTGCTGCGCAGAGAGCTCAATCCGACACTCAGAATCGCCGGCATCGTCATGACCCTCTTCGACGCCCGGCTCGCACTCGCCCATCAGGTTGTCGACGAAGTTCGGGCGCGTTTCGGAGACCAATTGCTGACCCCGCTCATCCCCCGGAACGTCCGCCTGAGCGAAGCGCCCAGCCATGGCATGCCGATCACACTCTATGACCCCACCTGCCGTGGCGCGATCGCCTACCGGGAGCTCAGCGAAAACCTGGACGCGCGAATCCGGGGCGGCGTACTCCTCGCGGCCGCGGGCGCCCCGGGTCCGGCATGAGTGACGTGGCGCCGCCCAGGGCGTTTCGCCGCCGTGGCCTGGGCCGCGGGCTCGACGCACTCCTCACGAGTGAGACTGAGGCCGAGGAAGGGTCGCCGCTGATCAGCGTTGACCCGCGAATGGTCACTCCCAACCCGGAACAGCCTCGCCGGGCCTTTGAACCGGATGCGCTCGCGGCGCTGGGCGATTCCATCCGCCTCCACGGCCTGCTCCACCCGATCGTCATCCAGCGCGAAGGTGACACGTTCAGTCTTGTGGCCGGCGAACGGCGCCTTCGAGCTGCCCAGCTTGCCGGGGTCTCGACGATCCCGGCGATCGTCAGGCCGGCAGCAGAATCCAGCCGCCACCAGCTGGAGATGGCGCTCACCGAGAACCTGCTTCGAACCGACCTCAACCCGATGGAGGAGGCCGCCGCGTACGCCCGCCTGTCAGACGCCTTCGGCCTCACCCACGAGGCCATAGCGCTCCGGCTGGGGCGCAGCCGGTCGGGCGTCTCGAACGCGATCCGGCTCCTCGATCTCCCGGCGCCCGTCCAGGAGGCCGTCGCCGACGCGCGGCTCACGGCAAGCCATGCACGGGCGCTGCTGGTACTGCCGCTCACGGCGGATCAGGAGGCTGTGGCGGCCCTGGTGATCGCCGACAGCCTCAACGTCCGTGAGACCGAGCGCCTGGTCCAGGAGCGGCTCACGCGGGCACCAGCGGCACGGCAGCGCGTGCCCGCCGCCACCCAACAGGTCGCAGCCCCAGACGATGTCGCGTTGCGGCGTGGCCTCGAGCACGCGCTCGGGGTCCCGGTCCGACTCCAGCGCCGCAAGGGCGGTGGGGGCAGGATCGTCATTGACTGGGCCGAGGAGTCCGACCTCGACGTCCTCTATCGCAAGCTGGGAGGGCCCCCGCTCTAGGATCGAGCCCGGTCCGCCGGGCTCAGCTCGAATCTCGGGATCACCGGCGGCATGACCGGCCCGGGTGTACCCCTCCGCAGCCCGGTCGTATGCCTCCCACACCAGCGGGCGCAGCGCCCCGAACGTCGTCGTGCGCTGCGAGAGCGGCTCAGCCGACGGGGCGGTCCGCTGCTCCGGTCAGGCGCGCCTCCGCCGCGTCCGCGTCGAAGTTCGCGAGGAAGGCCTCGATGTACTTCGGACGGTCGGCGGGCTTGTAATCGAGGAGAAAGGCATGCTCCCACACGTCCATCACGACGATCGGTTTGAACCCGGCGATGTTGCCATCCTCGTGCAGGGTGATCCAGTGGTTGCTGAGCCTGCCGGTCGCGGTGTCCAGAAAGGTCACCGCCCAGCCCACGCCGCGCATTCCGCCGATCGCGGTGAAGTCCTTGCGCCACGTGTCGATGTCGCCGAACGACTCGCCGAGGGCGCGACCCAGCGGGGACGAGGATGAGATGCCCCCGCCACTCGCCTTGGTGAGGTTGCCGAAATACCACTCATGGAGGACCATCCCGTTGTACTCGAAGCCGAGCCTGCGGGTGATCTCAGAGTACGAGGGATTCGACGCCAGCCCCTGGCCCGCCTGCTGCATGGTGACCAGCTGCTCGTTGAGGAGGTTCGTGTTTTTGACATAACCGGCATAAAGTCCGAAGTGGACTTCGAGCGTGTTGTCCGAGATGCCGGTCAGGCCCGAGAGATCGAATGTCTTGGCCTTGTACGGGGTCTGCGTCAGGAGCGCCATCTTCTGCCTCGTGTGTCAAGCGGGTCCACGGTGGTGGAGCACATTCTGGCAGCGTTGGACCGCGGCCCGCAGGCGGATTCAGCCGACGGGCGCGACGATGTCCGCCGGTCTGTTGTAGCTCGTATACGTGTCGGTCATGAAGTGGCCAGGGGCGTCCATTGCCACCTGACGGACGCGACCGGTGGCGTCGATCCAGAACGTGAACCAGATCGGCGTGGACTGCGAATTCCCGAAACTCGTCACCATCGTGGTCGAGACGCCGTCGAGCGTCTGCCGGCCGATCACATGAGCGTTCGTCAACGGCCTGAAGAAGTCCCAGACGAACGATGGGACGGTGTCCACCGGCGACGTCTGCTGCTGCCACGGACCGCCGGGGGCCTCCTGCGTGTACAGGTTGGTGCCGATCCAGATGGTCGTGCCCGCGTTGTTGATGGTCCATGTCGTGCGGTCAGGCGCGTCAGAGGAGTAAACGCCGCTGATCGTGGCAGTGCCGGTGCTGAGGACCTCCTTGAACTGGTACGAGGTCAAGGCCTTCATCGCGGTGTCGAGCTGCGTCAACAGCGTGTCCCCGGGTGGCGCGGGGAGCGCCGGGATCGTGAAAACCGCCTCCCCACCACTGCTGTTGAGTACGTCGACCCACACCCTGTCACCCGGCTGGATATCGATCGTCGCGCTGCGGCAGGTATCGCCGCAGGCACGCAATGCCTTGTAGACGCCGTTGACGGCGATGTTCGCGGCGACGCCGCGGGCCGCCGAGGTGCCATCGATGGGGAGCACATACACCGTGGCGCGGTTCGGGCCGGGCACTCCCGGTGAGAGGCTGAGGCCGACCAGGTCGCTGCCGGCAGCGCCTGCCATCGTGAGCTCGTCGCCGCTGGGAAGTCCCGCGGTGGGGGTTGCCGCGGCGGCTTCTGCAAGCCGCTGCGCTGCAGCGGTGGGTGGGGTCGGAAACGAGGCGAGGAGCGCCGCCGCCGCGACCACGCCGGCAGCGAGCGCCGCCTCGACGCGGACGTGCGGTCGCTTCAGCCGCCACGCCATGGCCGAGAGCGGGAGCATCAGGGCCACCAGGGCCATCTTGACCAGGAGCACGCGTCCGTAGGCCGTGTCGAAGAGGGCCTGGATCGAGCCGAGCTGCGTGATGGCTTCGAGCCCACCCGCGACGACCGTCGCCGCGAACGCGCCGAGCGCAACCGGTGTGAACCTGGCCAGCAATACCCGCGCCTCATCCGAACGCCAACCCCCCGGAGGGCGCTGCAGAGCCAGCGTCGCGATGCCCCCGGCCCAGAGTCCTGCGGCGAGCAGGTGCACCGCGTCGAGCCCGATCCCATACCAGGCCGGGCTGACACCGGCGGCATGGCCTGAAGCAGCGAGCATCGCCAGGGCGCCGCCGAGCCACACCGGCAGGCTGCGCCAGCCGCGCGCGACCGCGACGAGCGTCAGCGTTTCGAAGACGAGCCGCGCGATCAACGCGGCCCCGGAGAAGCCGTCGAAGAACGCGAGGTAGTGACCGAGGCTGTGCCCCCCCGATCCGACGGTTGCCTCGGACCACACGGTCACCAGCCCGGCCGAGAGCGCAATGCTTGATGCACGGAACCTCGTCGTCACCCACTCCAGCTGTGGCGATCGCCGCGCGAGCGTGCCGATGAGCAGCTGGCCGGCCAGGAAGAGCAGTGCCAGCGCTTCAACCCATTTCACCACCCCAATGGCGATGTCCGACGGCTGCGGACCGGGGACGGCATTTGCGGCAAGCTGAGGCCGTGTGGTTCCGGTCACTCCGACGTCAAACGTGAAGCTGCTGGTGATGCGGTGCCCGTCGAAGGCACTCACCGAGGTCCAGTCAACCGTGTAGACGCCCGACACGTTCGTGGCCATCGGAATGCGTATCTCGTATGCGCTGTCGACCTTGCCGGTCCACACGTGTCCGGTTGGATCGACCACTGTCGCCTGTGAGAGGGTGGCGTTGAGCGGCTGGTCGAAGTCGAGAGACACGACCCCTGGAGCCGTGCCGAGATGGGCTCCGGCCGGGGGAGACGACGCGCTGAGCAGCGCGTGCGCCGATCCCGCGATCGGAATGACCAGGGCCGCGCAAACCGCGATCACCGCCGCCGCAAGGCGGCGAACCCCCGTTGTCACGTTCTCATGATGGAGCAGCGCCACGCCGCCCCCGCCGTGGTGGTCTCGGTGCTTCGCCTCATAATCGGGCCGAGTGGCCCAGGTACTCCCGCCCCCGGAAGCGACGCGCGCGCCCAGCCCATGGTGGCGAGGATCGTGGGTCCGAGACACTGTCGAAGTGCTCCTGATCGCCGTGATCCTCTATGTGGCCATCGCTTTCGCGCTGCAGACGGTTCGCGTGGACGGCGAGAGCATGCAGAACACCTTGCAGAACCAGGACCTGCTGCTCGCCAGCAAGATCTCGTACGACTTCGGTGGTAACCCGCAGCGCGGTGACATCGTCATCCTGATTCCGCCCACTGATCCCAGTCAGGACTTCATCAAGCGGGTCATCGGTCTTCCCGGCGATGTCATCGAGATCGACGGAGACCACAATCCCACCGAGGTGCTCATCAAACCCGACGGGAAGGGGCCATTCGAGGTGTTGAAGGAGCCCTACCTCCCCGAGCCGTGGAAGACGCTCAAATTCTGCTGCACTCCAGGCGGGACGGCCACCTCGACACCGCAGCCACTGGTGATTCCCGCGAACGAGTACTTCGTGATGGGCGACAACCGTAATTTCTCGAGCGACTCGCGCGTCTTCGGCCTGGTGCCTCGCAAGAACATCCTTGCGAAGGCCATCCTGCGCATCTGGCCCATCGGGTACTTCGGCGGCCTGGGCTCGGGGCCCACGCTCGAGCCCGTGACCAGCACGGCACTCGCAATTCCTGCCCTGGGCATCGCGGCATTGGAATCGTGGCGCTGGCGCCGCCGCAGGATGCGCAGGCTTGTCGCCGCGCATGCGGGGCAGACCACCGCCGACCCCATCGTCTAAGGAACCCCGACGGATCAGCCGCGCACCCAGGCGGTGTCCGCAGCATTCCACTCGATCAGGTCCGCGGGTTCGAAAAAGAGCGCAACCTCCTCCGCGCCACGCTCCGGTGAGTCGCTCCCGTGCACCACGTTGTTGCCAATGCTGACTGCAAGGTCGCCACGAATGCTGCCCGGCGCGGCCGCCGAGGGATTGGTTGCGCCCATCATCGCGCGCACCTGCGCGACCGCATCGTCACCTTCCCACACCATGGCAACGACCGGAGCCGAGGTGATGAATGCAACCAGGCCCGCGAAGAACGGCTTGCCACGATGCTCGGCGTAATGCCGCTCGGCGAGGTCCCGGTCGATCCGCAGCATCCTGAGCGCCACAAGGTGCAGGCCCCGTTGTTCGAAACGTGCGATCACCGCACCGATGAGGCGACGCTGGACACCGTCAGGCTTGACGAGGACCAGGGTTCGTTCGACGCTCACGGCGCGACAGTCTGACACGCGATCATCGGATCGCGATCGCCTTCTCGAATCGTGTTTCGCTGCGGAACGGACCGACCACGGCCGCGCGGAGCCCGGCGCAGAGCAGCCGCTGGGCGAGGTCCCGGACCTGCGCCGCCTCGACTGATTCCAGGCGCGCCACCAGCTCCTCGGGTTCCACGATCTTCCCCTGAAGCAGGAGTTGCTGTCCCGCATATTCGCCGAGCGCCGACGTGCTTTCGAGCTGAAGGAGCAGCCGACCCTTCGCATATTCGCGTGCCTTGGTGAGCTCGGCGTCCCCGACGGGCTCCTCGGCGAGCTTGCGCAGCTCGGCCACGGCAGCTTCGACCGCCGTCGCCGCATGACGGGGCTCGCACGCCAGACCGATCCCGAGGACGCCCGTGTCGGACATGCGGCTCATAAATGAGTGCACGTCGTAGACGAGCCCGCGATGCTCGCGGAGCTCGAGAAAGAGACGGCTCGACATGCCCTCCCCGAGGATGACATTGAGGATGTCGGCAACATGGCGATCCGGGTCGTTGTACGAGGGAGCGCGTGCGCCGATCAGGATGTTCGCCTGCTCGGCGCTGCGCCGGATCACTCGAAGTGGCGGCCCCGAAGGCGCTGTCGCCGGCAGTGCGGGCTCCGGCATGCCGTTCCGGCTCGTTGCCCACGGCGCGATCGCCTCGTCGATGGTCGCAATGGCTTCGCCTGCTTCGAACCCTCCGGCGATGCTCACCACCAGCGTCGACGGCATGAGGTGTTTCTCAAGGTGCCGCCGGCACTCGTCGGCGGTGAACGACAGGACGCTCTCCTCGCGCCCGGCGACATCCCACCCCAGCGGGTGGTCGGGCCACATCAGGGCATCGAACGCGATCTGGACGTAGTCCTGAGGATTGTCCTGGTACATGCGCAGCTCTTCGATCACCACCTGGCGCTCTTTGATGACCTCCGCGTCGTCCAGCGCCGGCGTGAGCAGCATGTCGGTGAGAACCGAAACGGCCAGGCCCAGCTTTGCCACCGGAACGCGCGTCCAGAACACCGTTGCCTCGCGGTCGGTCGCGGCATTGAGTACCCCGCCGACGCCCTCGATGGCCTCGCTGATATCGCGCGCAGTCGGGTATCGCCTGCCTCCCTTGAACACCATGTGTTCGACGAAGTGGCTGATGCCGCTCTCCGCCTCGGACTCATAGCGGGAGCCGACTCCGATCATGAATGCGATCGCCACCGAGGCGCGACCCGGCAACGGGACGGCCGTGAGCCTGGTCCCGCCGGACAGGGATTCGACGCCGAAGTCGGTCAGTACGACCGCCCGGACGACCGGCCCTGTCGGGCTCCTTCGAAGCGCTCCGGAGGACCACCCTGCGCGGGCCCGGTTGGATTGATGACCACGCGACGCGCCGGCTCTCTGCCGGTGCTCTCGGTGGTCACGGCCGGGTCGTCGGCAAGGGTCATGTGAATCACGCGGCGTTCGTAGGCGTGCATCGGGTCGAGCGTGTACGGCTCGCCGGTTCGCTTGACCCGAAGCGCGAGGCGCTCGGCCAGCTCGCGGACCTGGTCCTCGCGGCGCGCGCGATAGCGCTCCACATCGAGGATCACCCTGCGCGACTCCACTCCCTCCTCGCCGAGCATGAGGTTCACCGCAGTCTGCAATGACCGCAGCGTCTCCCCGCGCCACCCGATCAGCAGGCCGAGGTCGTCACCCGCGATATCAAGGATCACCGGGCCCCCCGACGAGGAGCTTGTGGTTCCCGTACCGCGGCGCACGCTCACCCTGCAGGGCACCTCCATACGCGTGAGCAGCTCCTCGAGGAGCGCTCGCGCGTTCGCCGCGTGCTCGTCGATCCGGTAGACGCGCACGCGTCGCTCGCCCGTGGACAGACGCTCGCCGGGCATCGCTCTGCTCTCCGGCGACAGCACCTGCACCTCCACCTGCTCGCGGCTGGCCCCGAGTTGACCGAGCGCGACGCTCACAGCCTCCTCGATGGTCGCCCCGCGCGCCTCGACCCCGTCCTCGGTCTCTGCCTCGACCGCGCTAACCCTGCTCTCGCTCACCCGTTCTCCCTCAACACCGCGCTCAGCGGCGCCGCCTCCGTCTGTTCGGTCTGTTGGGTCGCGCCATCGAGCGTGCGGTCGCGCTCTGTGAGCGGACCGGTGGCTCCTCCTCGGCGGCCTCCGGCTTGGCGCCGTTGGCACTCGCCGATTTGATGCCGGTGCTCTTGGCCGTCCCGTTCTTGCCAGGTGTGATGACAACTGTCGTCTTCTTCGACCCCGGTCCGGTCTTTGCCGGCGTTCGGGGGACCGTCAGCGCCGTGACCCGCTTGGCACCCGGGAACCAGGACGGCACCACCAGGCCGTTCCACCCGAGGAGGTGGTACTGCTGCGCGACCATGAATATCGTGCCGGTTGCCCAGTAGATCGCCAGCCCCTGCGGGAACAGGAAGCTGAAGATGAAGATCATCACCGGGAAGATGAACGACATCTGCTTGGTGACGCCCTGCATGGAGCGTTCCTGATCGGACATGTCGGGACGCGAGGGCGGCATCATCATCCGCGACTGCGCAAAGGTGAATGCACCGGCGATGAGCGGCAGGATCAGCAGCTGGGGTTGCGTGAGCAGGCCGGCGAGCCCCGTGTGCCCGGTGCAGCACGCCGCTTGCGCCGACTGCGTGACGTCATGGATCCAGAGAAATCCCTTGTCCGAGTTCGCGAGAACGCCCGCGTTGGTGAAGTAGCGAATCGACTGATACAGGCCGATCAGCACGGGCATCTGCACCAGCGCCGGGATGCACCCGGTCAAGCTCGAGAATGGGCTGATGCCGTGCTCCTTGTAGAGCGCGTTCATCTCCTGGCTGAGCCGCTGCGGCTCTTTCTTGTACTTCTTGCGAAGCTCCTGGAGCTGCGGCGCGACCAGTCGCTGCTCCGCCTGGATGCGCCGGGATGTGCGCAGCTGCCAGCCGAACACCGGAAAGAGCACCGCTCGAATCGCGATGGTGAGCACCATGACGCTCAACCCGAACGCTCCGATGGACCTCAGGGGCCCGACGCTGGTGAAAAACGTGTTCAACTCGCGCAGGACCCACTCGAACGGGTACTGCAGGATCGAGAAGATCGAGAGTGGATTGAACCCGGACGATGTGGTGGTCGTGGCTGCCGCGATGATCACGCTGCGCTCCCATGCCGGGTCGCGTCGTGACGTACGCGGCGCGCCGCGCGCCAGCTGATGTACGTCTCGGGCACGGGGTCGATGCCACCCTCGTGGAAGGGATGACAGCGGGCGATCCGACGTACCGCCAGCCACCAGCCACGGCGCGCGCCGAAGCGCTGTATCGCCTCGTAGCCGTAGTGCGAGCACGTGGGCTCATACCGACAGGAACTCATCATTCCGAAGAGGGGTCCGATGGTCACCTGGTAGATCCGGATGAGCACCAGGCTGGCATGTTTCACGTACGCGCTCCCTGACGGCCCGATCTGGCCGCCGCCGTCAGCGCCGTCGACAGGGCGGAGCGCAGGCTCAGGAACGGCATCTCGGCGGCGCGCCCATGCAGGCTCACGATCATGTCGAGTCCAGCATGCTCCACCAGGATCGGCGCGATCGCCGCACGCAGCCGGCGGCGGGCGCGATTGCGGCTCACCGCGCCGGTGGCACCTGGCACCGCAAAGGCGACTCGCGACACGTGCGATTCCCCGGGAAGAGCACGGATTCGAACGGCGCCCGAACGCGCCTCGCTTCCGGACTCCCGCACCGCCGCAATCCGGCGTCGCCCGGCAAGGCGATGCCGCGGGTTCATCGCGTGGGAGCCGGAGTCAGGCGCTTGCGGCCCTTTCGACGGCGTGCCTTGAGCACCTGGCGGCCACCCGGCGTCGCCATACGTATGCGGAAGCCGTGCGTCTTGCGCCGGTAGCGCTTCTTGGGTTGGTACGTCCGCTTGATGGCCGTCTCTCCGAGACACTGATCGCGTCGGGGGCGCTCGAGGCGCCGCTGAGCCCGACGGGGTTGCGTCGCGAGTATACCAAGGCAACGGCAGACCACCTTCCTTCCGAGAGAGTTGCCGCTGCGAGATCACAGGACGGTGGTGCGCTCGCTCCGCTTGTGACCGGGGCTGCGCATTGTTAGACTCCCGAGGCTGCAGCGGGAGCGGGAGCCCTTGTATTCGTCCGAAAAAGCCCCCCGGCCACCAGCGGCCATGCATTTATCCACTGATGTGCACAAGTTGTGGATAACTGCGCTGTGATCGGCAGGCCAAGGCGAGGAACGAGTGGATCGAACAGTCGGTATCGGCGTCGTCGGTGACCAACCCCAGCGGGTCGAGCCCATTCTCGAGAGTGGGAACTCGACCGCGAGCATGGATCCGCAGCAACTCTGGCAGGTCGCCCAGGAGGAACTTCGCTTCCAGGTGGTGCGCCCCGGCTACGAAGCGTGGCTCGCAAATGCCGTCCTCGTGGACTCCGACGGGCACACCTTCACCGTCGGCGTTCCGACGATGTTCGCCCGCGACTGGGTGAGCGAGCGTTACGTCCCGTTGATCCGGGAAACCCTCTCCGGTGTGCTCGGTCGCGATTGCGAGGTGATCATCACCGTCGACCCGGAACGCTCGCCACCGCCTGAGGCACCGCCGCACGTGCCAGATCCGACCTATGCGTACGCGAGCGAGCCCGAGGACGGCGCCAATGACTCCAGGCTCAACCCGGCGTTCACATTCAGCACCTTTGTCGTGGGCAATTCCAGCCGTTTCGCCCACGCGGCGTGCCGCGCTGTCGCGGAAGCGCCGGGCAAGGCGTACAACCCGCTGTTCCTGTATGGCGGTGTCGGCCTCGGCAAGACCCACCTCATGCACGCAATCGGCCATGCGGTACGCGAAACGCATCGCAGCGCAAAGGTGGCGTACGTGACGTCCGAGAAGTTCATGAACGAGATGGTGGCCTCGATCGTCGAGAACCGGCCGGCCGAGTTCCGAATGCGCTACCGCGGTGTCGACGTCCTGCTCATCGACGACATCCAATTCCTGGCCGGCAAGGATCACACCCGAGAGGAATTCTTCCACACGTTCAACGCGCTGCAGGAATTCCAGAAGCAGATCGTGGTCAGCAGCGACCGTCCGCCCAAGGACATCCCGACGCTCGAGGATCGTCTGCGCAGCCGCTTCGAAGGCGGGCTGATGGCCGACATCCAGCCCCCGGACTTCGAGACCAGGCTGGCGATCCTGACCACGAAGCTCGGCCCCTACAGCAAGCTCGTTCCCGACGAGGTCTGCTCGTTCATCGCGCACCGGATCCAGAAGAACATCCGGGAGCTCGAGGGCGCGCTCATCCGCGTCCTCGCCCACGCATCGATCAACGGCCAGCAGATCACCCTGGAAACGGCGCAGCAGATCCTGCGCGACGTCATCCCGGTGCAGGACTCGACGCCGGTGAGCATCGAGACCATTCAGATAGCAGTCGCCGCTCATTACGCGATCTCGGTCGAGGAGATGAAGGGTAAGCGTCGCGACAAGAACATCGTCTTCCCGCGTCAGGTCGCGATGTACCTTATCCGTGAGGAGACCGAGTCGTCGCTTCCGGTCATCGGTACCGCATTCGGCGGACGGGACCACACAACCGCGCTGCATGCGATCGAAAAGATCACTGAGCTGATGCGTGAAGACGTGCGCCTCCAGGGTGAGGTGCGCGCCATCCGCGAACAGTTGCACAACCGTTGACAACCCTGTTGTCGAATCCCGGTATGGCATGTGGACAAAGTGCGCAACCTCCCAGCCGGTGGACGACCGGTGCACAACCCATGCCACTTGCGCACACGCCGGCAACGCCTGCGGAGCCCGGAATGAGATCGTATCCTGAGTTCTCCCCCGTGTCCCCACTACTACATCGTCTACTGATATCTAGACTCTGCAGGTCATACTCATTGAGTCTGGTGATAACTGAGCCTCCAGAGAGGAGCCGTCCATGAAAGCCACCGTCTCGTCCTCGACCCTCAGTGGTGCACTCGGGCTCGTGTCCCGCGCGGTGTCACCCAGGTCGACTCTGCCCGTGCTGAGCAACGTGCTCCTTGAGACGGGTGTCGATGGCCTGCGCGTGACCGCCACCAACCTCGACCTGACGATCACGGTCGTCGTGCCGGCGACTGTGCTCGAGGAAGGCCGGATCACTGTGCCGGCGCGTCTGCTCGGCGAATTTGTCTCGTCGCTTGGCGATGCTCCCTGCACCATGGAATTGGAACCGACGACACAGGTGCTCAAGCTCGCCGGTGGCGTGCACCGCGCGAATCTGCACGGCATCGACGCCGTGGAATTCCCTCCGCTCCCAGCCCACGACACCGAGACATCGATTGAGGTCGACGCGGTCACGCTGCAGAACGCCATCGCACAGACGGTGATGGCGGCAAGCTCTGACGAGGCATCCCCGGTGCTCACAGGAGTGCTGCTTCAGATTGAGGGCACCCGACTCACCCTTGCGGCAACAGATCGACACCGCCTTGCGGTCAAGACGATCGACGTCACCGTGAACGGAACGCCGCCCGTGACATCGGTGATCGTTCCATCGCGTCACCTTTCCGAAGTCGCCCGTGCGGTGAATCCGAACCGTCCGACGGTGGGCATCGCATTTGCCCATGCGCGCAACCAGGTGTTCTTCACCATGAAGGACGTGGAGATCTCCTCGCGTCTCATCGAGGGCACATATCCCAACTACACGCAGGTGATTCCGGGCGAATCGTCCACGACCGTGAGCCTGTCGACGGCCTCACTGCTGCGTGAGGCGAAGACGGCTGCGGTGCTCGCGCGAGACGCGGCCAACCCCGTGCGCCTGCGTATCGGCGACGGGACCCTCACGTTGCTTGCGCAGACCGCCGAGGTCGGCGACGACGAGGCACCGTTGAGTGCGACGGTGCAGGGAGACGACGTGCAGATCGCATTCAACGCGCGCTACATGCTCGACGCGCTGTCGGCGCTCGACTCCGATGAGGTCCAGCTCTCGTTCAACGGCTCGCTGCAGCCGGGAGTCATCCGTCCGGTGGGGAAGGACGACTATCTCTGCATCATCATGCCGGTACGGGTCGCCTGACCTCGACGCCCACGGGCAAGCTTGGCGGCCCGTTCTACATCGCCTTGAAGCGGATCCGCCGCACCAGGTCCTGACCGACACGCTGATTGAGTGCATCGATGACTCGCGGCGCGTCCATCTGGAGCTGATGCGCGAGCGCGCTGTTGGCCGTGGCGATGACCAGCACCCCACGATCAAGCCGTTCTGCGCGGCACAGACCGGCGAGTCCGGCACCGACGACGTCTGCGAGCGCGAGTCGCAAACGTTCCTCGCGCACCTGGACCCTGACGCCCAGTCCCCGCAGCGCTGGATCGATGATGTCGGAAAGTCGTTGCTCAGGCATGGAGGTCCCGGGTGACCACGCCGCCCCGTACCGTGAAGTGGAGCACCTCCTCGAAATCAGCGATGTCGGTGAGCGGCTCCGTTGTCGTCACCAGCACCTGGTGCCGTGCTCCCACCGCAAGCAGCGCGAGGAGGCGCATGCGGCGTTCGGGATCGAGTTCACTGAGCACGTCGTCAAGCAGGATGACCGGCGGCACGCCGGCCGCGTCCTGGAGGTACCGGACCTCGGCGAGCTTGCACGCGAGCACGATGCTGCGCTGTTGACCCTGTGAGGCAGCGCCGCGCGCCGCGCGGCCGTCGAGGTCGAAGGCGATGTCGTCGCGGTGCGGTCCGGCGAGCGTGATACCGCGAGCCACCTCTTCGGCAGCGTGGTCGCGGAGCGTGTCCAGCAATGCGCGCTCGGCTGCATCGACGGTGTCCGGGATTGCGTCGATGTGTACCGGCGCATATCGGAGCGCGATGCGTTCGCGCTGACCGCTGAGGTCGTGCAACGAGAGTGCGGCGAGCGGTGCCAGCGCATCGACAAGGCGCGATCGAGCGAGTGCGAGCCACGCGCCATGATGCGCGAGCTCGCCGGTGAAGCTGCTCAGCGAGTCACGGGCGCCGCCGCCGAGTCGAAGCTGATGGAGCAATGCATTGCGCTGCTCGAGGACGCGGCGGTAGCGTGACATGTGCGCCACCGCCTGCGGATCGGTCTGAGCAAGGATGACGTCGAGAAGCCGCCGGCGGCCATCGGGACCTCCACGCACCAGCGCGAGGTCCTCCGGCCAGAAGAGCACGACGGGACAGACGCCGAGAACCGAGCGGGCGGGGCGGGGCTTGCCGTCAACGGCCATGACTCGGGACACCCGCCCCGTCGAGGCATCGCGCTGCAGCCGCAGCGACAATGAGACGTCAGCAGGCGGACGGGCAACGTCGGCCTCGGCCATCGCGGCGTCCGTGTTCCAGAGGAGCAGATCGCCACTGCTCGTGGTTCGGGGAGAACGCGTCAGGGCCAGGGTCGCGATGGCCTCGAGCAGGTTGGTCTTGCCCTGCGCGTTTTGGCCATGAATGACATTGAGCCCTGGGCCGAGACGAACCGTCGCCTCCTCGTAGTTTCGAAAGCAGTGCACTCGCAGGCGCACGATCGCGCAGCGCGGGCCCGCGGTGCCCGCGGGCTCGGCGGGGGCGCTCACGATCGGCGCGTCGATGCTCACGTGGCCGCTCCGGCCATGGAGGCGATCAGGTCTGCGATGCGGCGCGTGGCGTCCGGACGCGCTGCTGCCCTGACCGCAGCGCGCATGGTGGTGAGCGCCTGGGATCCAGGCGCCGCAAGCTCAGCCACGGCGTCAACGAGCTGTTCGTCACGCGGAACATAGCGCCCCGCGCCGATATCGACCACCCACTCCACGTTACCGCGCTCCTGGCCGGGGAGATACCAGACGAGGAGGAGCGGCAGCCCACAGCACAGTGCTTCGGCGATCGTCCCGGGGCCCGCCTTCGAGACGACCACGTCGCTGGCCCGCATCCACTCTGCCATGTTGTTCACGTAGCCCAGCACTCGCACCGGACATCCCCTGGTGGTGCGCAGACCGGAGAGAGCGGACCTGGCACGGTCGTTGCGGCCGCAGATCACCACCACCTCCACGTCAACGTCGAGGTCTGCCGCCGCGATCGCCCGAGCGTGTTTGACGAGGCCGCCTGATCCGTCGGCGCCACCGCAGACGAGCACCACGAAGCTCCCGGAACGCAACCCGAGACGTTCTCGGATCGAGGCGATTCCATCCGGATCGCTGGGAAGCTCGGTGAAACGGCGGTCGACGGCGAGGCCGAAGTCGTAACAGCGCGAGGCGGGGATGCCGGCGCGGCGGCAATGGTCGAGCCCACCAGGAGACGGGACCACCACGGCGTCGACGTCGCGGCACGCCCATGCGACATGGATGTCGACGAGGTCGGTGATGACCGTGACCACGGGAATCCGCCGCGACCGACTTCTGCCGGCGTTCACGCCGACGTGATTGAGCAGGGGGTGAAAGGACACGACGCAGTCCGGATCGATACGTTCGATGGCCTCACACACCGCGCTGGTCACCGACCTCAGCACCGTCCGCTGGAGCAGGGCGACCGCCGTGCGGCTGTTGGTCGAGTGATACAAACCACCCCAGAGCCAGCGCGCGTGACGGGTGATGGGGCCGTACAGCCCGGCGGTGCCGCCGATCACGCGCGGCCTGGCAGATGTGAACGGGTCAATGATGGTGATCTCGAACTCACCCGGAAACGCTGCGGCGATCTGCCGTTCGACGGCGGTGGCGGCCGCGCGGTGGCCTCCCCCGGTGTCCGCAATGAGAAAGAGCAGCCTTCGCATCAGCTCACCGTGACCGACGCAGCAACCAGCGTGCGTGCCGCGAAATCGGTGATGAGCTGGACGTTGCTCCCGTCGGCGTTCTCGACGTACGCCTGGACGACCCCGCCGGCATCGGAGTTGAGGTAGACCAGCTGGCGGCCGGACGGAGCCACCGCCACGGTGCCGAGCGAGCCGGCGGACGGACCCGAAGCGATGGGGATCTGCTCATCACCCGCAACACTGACGAGCACGAGCGTGGGGATGCCCGTGGGCGGCCTGCGAATCCCGACGAGCGTCCCGGTCGCCGTGAATCCGAGCGGCTGGAGGGAGGAATCGAGCAATCGTGGCGGCGTCGACGACGGCCCGATCCCGGCGATCCAGGTTCCCTGAGCACCGGGCGCCGATCGAACGAACGCCACCTGCGACCCGTCCGGCGAGATCGCCGGATCGCTGGAGGCGCCGGTGACGCCCGGAACGGGGTACCGCGCGAGCACGAGCGAGTCAGCGAGCTCGAGGTGCTCGACGTCCTCGGAGCCCGCCACGTCCAGGACGAGTTGCTCGCCGAGCGGGCTCCATACCGCCGGGGTCACGATCGGGTCGCCGGGCGGCAGCGAGGTGAGCGTGCTCGTGGTCGGGTTGTAGAACGAGACCCTGCCTGCTCTCGAGAATGCCAGCGTCGATCCGTCGGGCGACCACGACGGCAACGACGAGTTCGCGAAGCTCGTGACCACCGTCCCTGTGGCCGGGTCGAGGATGACCAGCACAGGAATGGGCGCGTTGACGGTCGCGTCGAGCTCGACGACGGCGAGCCAGCCCCCGCCGGGCGAGAGGGCAGCGGCCGAATACGTGTAGAGCGGTGCTCCGTAGCCGGCTGCACCACAGCCGGACGGCCGCGGACAGCGGGGTGCGACGAGCACGGCCTCGGTGGCGATCGGTTCGCCGGGTTGGGCAGGTGCCAGCGGGGACACCAACACAGTGGTAGCCCCCTCTCCTGGAACCGCGGCGAGAACCACGACGTGGGGCCCGGGCGACATCCCGGAGGCTGTGAAGGTCGAGGTTGCCCCGGTTGTCAGCGGCTGGTGGTTGATGTCGGTGGCGGTCGGCGCCACCGACAGGCGGTAGGTGGCGCCCGCCTGCAGGATGGCACCGGGCAGCACCACGAAGCGGCTCGGATCGCGCGCATTGCGAACCACCCGCGTTCCCGGAATCGACGGACTCATCGTGATCGCGGCCTCAGTCGTGTCGGCCGCCATCGCGGTGGAGAAACTCACGGAGATCGGGGTATCCACCGGGACACCCGTCGACCCGTCCGACGGCTGCACGGCGCGGACCACCGGGGCTGCGCCCGTCGTGAACGTCCAGTGGTGATCAACTGAGTTCACGACCCCGCTCGGGTCGCTGATCCCGCCGGCGAGGGTGAAGGTGTACGAGGTGCTCGGAGCAAAGATCGCCCGAGGATGAAGCAGCGTGAACCCGGTGTCCCCGGACAGCCAGACGATCCGGCATGGCGCAAGCGGGCCGGCGCTGAATGCGGCGTCCAGGTTGCAGGACTGAATCGGGCGGTTCACCGAGAAGCGTCCCTTGACGGAGGCGGTGACGACGGCTCGGTCGAACTCGAGGGTGACGGGTGCGTCGGCGGCCACGCCCACCGCCCCGCGATTGGGGATCAGCTGGATGATCTGGGGCGGGCTGCTGAAGCAACCCGAGAGCGACGCGCAGATCAGCGCCGCAACAATCCAGAGCGCGATCCGGCGTCTGCCGGAGGGGAGCCTGGTGCCGCGAATCCGGTCAGTACGCCCGGTTGAGCGCGGCGTCGACGTCGATGGGGGCGATGGTGCCATCGCCGCCCTTGACCTCGATGACCGACTGGCGATCGGTGGCAAGCGACGCCACCGCCGACGTGGCCTTGTCGAGGGACCGCTGTGATTCGGTGTACGTCCCGAGGATGTCGCCATCGCGAAGCAGGATGATCCCCGCCTCATTCGGGGTTTGCACCACCACCGACCCGCTCACGTGTTCCTCGGAGAGGTACTCGAGCAGCGCTTCCAGATTCACGAAGCGCCCGAGCAGCCCGCTGTAGAGATACGGCGACGTGAACAGCTGAGCCAGCGCGGTCACCGTCTCACCCTCGAGCTCGATCACATCGATCACGCCATCTCCGGCGTCCATGTGCCTGCGGATCTGCAGGAATGCGCCCTCGCCCTGAACGGCAGTGCCGTTGCTGCACAGCGCCTGGAGCGCCTGTCCGTCGTTGAGGAGGATCACCCCGCTGTAGCCGTTGCCACTGAGGTTCACGTAGCCGGTGTGGCGGTCCGACCTGAGCGTGCGGAGCAAACGCGGGAAGTCGACGAAGGCGCTCTTCAAACCCTCGTAGTGCGCCCTGCCCGAGGGGAGTGGATAGACACGCACGGCGGGCGTCCCCGAGGTGGCGGCGCCCCCTGCTGCCTGTGTCACCGGGCGATCCGGCGACGCCGCCGGCGCCGTCGATGCGGGTGCCGGCTGGTAGGACACAGGCTCGGGCGCCGGGTGGTAGGACAGGGGCTCAGGTGCCGGGGCCGGCTGGAATTCAGGCATCGGCGCGGGCTCGGGCTCGCTGGGCGCGGAGACATAGGTCTCCGAGGCCTGCTCGGCCGCGGGCGCGGAAGACGCGACGGCGTATGCCGGCTCCTCGATCGGCTCAGGAAGGCTCGCCGCAGGGGCCGGCGCGTAGGTGTCGGAGGAGGAGTACGCGGGTGTTGCCTCCGGCCACGTGGACACGCCCGTCGACGCGGCGGCCGCGGGCGCCTGACGGCTCTCGGAAGCGGCGATCAACTCGGCCGGTGAAGCCTTGATCGTCTCTTCAGCCGGAAGCTTGGCGCGAGGATCGAACTGGTAGGAGCCGTCCTCCCAGGCAAGCGCGTCGATGACGACCTCTTCGCCCTGTCCGCCGGGTCCACTCGCGTGAAAGAGGTGTCCGAACAGGAAGTACAGCGAGGCGCTGTCGGCGCCGTTGTCGATGGTCAGGGTGCCGGTTGCCCGCTCGGCCTGCATCGACTGAAGCAGTGTCGCGAGCCCGCCGTCACGAAGGGAACCCTGGGTCTGCACGGGTGCGGGTCTCCAGTTTTGGGTAGGAAGACCGTCCCGATGGAGGCGGTCCGAATTGGAGTCGGCCCGTATAGTAGCAACCCTTCACCGTTCCGAACGAGGTTGGATGCTCCAGAATGACGCGAGCTCAGTTCGAGGAATTGGTGTGGATGGACAGCAGGTGCGGGTGCTCGTGGTCGATGACGACGCGCTCGTCCGCAGGGCGGTGCGTCTCACGTGCGAGAGCGAGGGCTACACAGTCCAGGAGGCTGAGCGCGCCAGCGAGGCACTAGCGCGCCTCGAGGTCTTCCATCCGGACGTCGTGGTGCTCGACATCGTCCTGCCCGATCTTTCGGGGTTTGACGTCTGTCGCGAGATCCGGCGGGCGGGGCACCGGATGCCGGTGATCATTCTCAGCGCCAAGCACGACGAGATCGACGTTGTCCTCGGCCTCGAGATCGGTGCCGACGATTACATCGCCAAACCGTTCCGGGCCCGCGAGCTGCTGGCGCGAATCGGCGCCCACCTGCGTCGGGCCAAGGAGCTGCGCGGCGAGGACAAGCCCGCAGACGGGCGACTCGTGTTCCGAGACCTGGTCATCGATACGGCGGAGCGGCGCGTGACCCGCGCGGATCACGACATCCTGCTCACCCACACAGAGTTCGACCTGCTCTCGTACCTCGCCTCGAACGCCGGCAAGGTGCTCTCCCGAGAGCGGATCCTCAGCGCCGTCTGGGGATATGAGCACCCGATCGAAACCAGGGTGATCGACGTGCACGTCCGCAACCTGCGGAGGAAGATCGAGCCCGACCCGGCCCAACCGCGTCACATCCTTGCCGTCCCCGGCATTGGGTACCGCTTCGCCGGGCTGCGGCGCTGACGATCCTCGCGGAGGTGAGGTTGCCGCAAAGTACACTCGGCATGGTGCGCACTCCTCCAATGCTCGACCCTCGCGAGCCCGTGGCCACGGCCCATCAGGCCGATCCGGTCTCGGCGATCACGGTCGGCGCGCTCTCGGTGATTGCCGCGGCGCTGTTCGCGGCTGCGGTCCTCGCGACGTACACCTACTCGACTCCCAACGTCGAGCTTCCGCTGGTCATCGCGATCGCATTGCTCTTCGTCATCGTGGTTGGCGCCAACATCCTCCGTGTCGCGGTGCGCCACCTGCGCCCGGGGCGCTGACCGATGGCGGAACATCCCGGCGCCGGCCAGGCGGGTTCGGAGCCGGCAGGAGCCGATCGCCCGACGTTTCCGTCGTATGAGGAGTTCGCCTCCGACCTGCTCGAAGCCGTTGACGCCGTGGGTCTCAGCATCGAGGACGTTCGCCATCACCTCGAGCCGGGCCTCGGCGAGCGCCGTTTCGAGTGCACGGTGCGACTCACCGGCGATCCGCCACCGCGCTACCACGTGCATGTCAGCTACACGTGGGACGCGCTGCTGACGTTCATCTCCGCGTACGGACCCGGAGCGGATTGCGAGCTGTACCACGACGACGACGAAGCTCAGGACTGCCCGCACCAGCAGATCACGCCGCAGGCGTTCGTCGACGTCGAGGCCGAATTCGTCCTCGGCGATGGCGGCTATGAGCTCCACGACCTGGACGAGGTCGGCGGCTGGGTCGAGACCGTTCAGTCCTTGCTGGGCAAGGCGTTTTCGGAGGACGACAAGCCGAGCGTGCATGTCGGCATCGCGGTGCTTGGAACCACGACGCTGGTCGAGAAGTTCACCGCCGAGCACTCGTGGTTTCTCGACTTCGAAAAGCAACCCGACCTCGCGACGCTCGCGAAGCAGATCGACTCGGCGCTCAAGCTGGTACCCCAGCTCGCGGATCGCCTCCCCATCTGAGCGGCACGTTTCAGCCCGGCGTGAAGCCCGCTGCGGCAAGCAGCTCGCGCTCGAAAGGACGGTGCTCAAGCTCGTCGTGGGGAACGGTCAAGCCGGGCTGGAGGACGTGGATCCGGCCATGTTCCCCGAGCATGAGGATGTCCGCGTCGGCGATCCGCGGTCCCCACGGGTAGGTGCTGCGCCGGCCCGCGGCGATCTCGGCGGCCTTGCAATGGGCCAGCCACTGGCCAGGCGACCACGAGACCGGGCTCCGGAGCCGGACGACCTGGTTGTGAAAGTCACCCTGAGCGGTCACCCCGACCGGCCTGGTCAATATCTCCGGTGAGATCGCGACGATGTCGACACCGTTCGTCGCCAGCGCATCTCGCAACCGAGCGAGGTTCGCACCGCGGCGACCGAGGTTGCTCCCCAATCCCACCCACGCCGTGTCGGACGAATCCGGGTCGGTGCTCACCCGGTTGGGGCCGGAATCGGCAGATCGCGGATCGCTTCGGGGGTCCCGCGAACGACCGCGTCGGCCGCGCGCAACGCGCGCACCGTCTCGGCCACGTCGTGCACACGCACCATATGCGCGCCCGCCTGCACCGAGAGCACAGCGAGCGCAAGGCTCGGCTCGAGCCGGTGGCTCTGGTCGGCTTCGCCGATGAGCAGCCCCGTCGTCGACTTCCGGGATGGGCCGACCAGCACCGCATGACCCATGCCCAGCAGCTCGCTGAGCCGGCGGACCAACTCGAGGTTGTGCGCCGGGGTTTTCGCAAAGCCGAAGCCGGGGTCGATGATCACCTGCGACAGGACGATGCCGGCTTGCTCGGCGACGGCCAGGCTCTGTCGAAGCCCATGAGACACGTCCTCCAGCAGGTCGCCGTAGCTGGTCCCAAGCTGGTTGTGCATCGCGACGACTGCGGTTCCCGGGTGAGCGGCGATCACGGCGGCCATGCCGGGATCCCCTCGGAGCCCCCAGACGTCGTTGACGATCACCGCCCCGGCATCCAAAGCCGTTGCGGCCACCTCCGCCTTGCGAGTGTCGATGCTCATCGGCACCGGAAGGACCCCTGCGAGCTCGCGGATCACCGGCACCACCCGCGCGATCTCTGCTTCGGCCGAGACCTCCGCCCGGCTTCGAGACGGCCGGGTGCTCTCACCGCCGATGTCCACGACGTCGGCGCCGGCATCGGCCAGGGCGTGCGCCCGCGCGACGGCCGCAGTCAGATCGTCCCCCACCCCGTCGCCCGAGAACGAGTCCGGGGTGACGTTGAGGATGCCCATCACCAGGGTCCGGTTGCCGAAGTCGAGGCGATGTCCGGGCAGCTCGACCGGCGCAGGGGGTCCGCCACGCGCCATCAGCACCGACCCGATTGCAGCTCCGACCTCCGCTGCGTTCTCGCTCCACGCCGCCAGCTGCATCGGCAGTGAGCCCGCAGTTGCGAGTGGCATCAGCAACACAGCCCGATCGCCGTCGGAGCTGCTCAGCACCTCGCCGCCACCCTCGGCGACGAGCCGCTCCAGGATCCGTACCTGGTCAGAGCTCAGCCCGCGCAGCGCCAGCGCTTCGACGGCACCGTGCTGCGCCAGCACGGTGAGCTTCTCGGCTGAGACCCCCAGTGCGAGCACGACGTCGCGGAGCGAGTCGGGAGGACCGGGCAGCAGTGGGCGCACGTTGTAGCGAGCGGCGACCTCAGCGCTTCCCGCGCCCATGTCAATTCCCGCCGGCGGCCGGTATGTCGGCAGGCTGCAGCTCGCCCGCTTCGCGCTTCGGCACCAGCACCCTGCGCTTGAAGGTGCACACACGCTCGCCCCGCTGGTTGAACGCGCGGGTCTCGACGGTGATGATGCCGCGGTCCGGTTTGCTCGACGACTCGCGCTTGTCGAGCACGGTGGTCTCCGCGTAGATCGTGTCCCCGTGGAAGGTCGGGTTCTCATGCTTGAGCGACTCGACCTCGAGGTTGGCGATCGCCTTGCCGCTGATGTCGGGAACACTCATCCCGAGCGCGAGGCTGTACACGAGGTTGCCCACCACCACGTTGCGCTTGAAGTCGGTCTTCGTCTCCGCGTAGTGCGCATCGCTGTGGAGCGGGTGGTGATTCATGGTGAGCAGGCAGAAAAGGTGGTCGTCGGCCTCGGTGATGGTCTTGCCCGGCCAGTGCTTGTACGTGGTTCCGACGACGAATTCCTCGTAGTAGCGCCCGAACTGCATGTGTCAGGCCCCGATGGGGAGCGCGGCTGCCTCGAGGGCAGCGAGGACGGCCGGGATCGCAGCGTGATCTCCAGCGACGCGGCTGATGTGCATGTACAGCACCGTGTTCCCGGGGGGCGCCATGATCACCAAGCCGCCCTGCTGGTACGCGTGGCCCTTGGTCGTTGATTGCCGGGCGCCTGATTTGAACGCCCGAAGGCCGGCGCCCCAAGCGCCTGGACCAAGCGTCGACATCAACCCCGAGCGCGCGCCGATCGCTCGGTAGGAGACGAGATCGGGGTCGGTGAGGACCCTCGAATCGGGAGCGAAGCGCTTCTGGAACCATGCTGCGGCCCGCGCTGTGCCGTTGCCGACAAACGCGATGCCGCCGCCGAGCGCTTCGATCTGCTTCCGTGTCGCGCGGATCTCGGCCACCTGCTCGCGGCAGAACACGCATCCGAAGTGGCGTAGCCACACGATCACCGCAGGGTGATCGGCCCATTCGTCGGCCAGGCGGACGGATGCTCCATCGATGTCGAGGAGGGTGGCCGCGCCAAGAGCACGTGTGTCCATGGTGCAACCTACTCTACGTGGCCACGAAGCGACTCCGCCCCGATGCGTCGAGCGGCGTCGCCACCGTCGTCCTCGGCGAGGCACTCGAGGTGCTTCGCTCGTTGCCCGATGGATGCGCAGGTCTGGTCTACGTCGATCCTCCGTTCAACACCGGTGGCGCACGTACGGGTCTGAAGACCAGTGCCATCGCGGACGAGACCGCATCGCGCCGCGGATTCGCCGGCCGGCATTACCGTGTCGAAAGCCAATCTGGCGCACGCTACGAGGACCGCTTCGACGACTACCCGGGGTGGCTCCGTCCCCGACTCGAGCAGTCGCGGCGCATCCTCGCGTCGCACGGCAGCCTCTACTTCCATATCGATCCGCGCGAATCGCACTACTGCAAGGTGCTGCTCGACGAGATCTTCGGGCGCGAGTGCTTCCTCAACGAGGTGATCTGGGCCTATGACTACGGCGCGCGAACGACACGCCGGTGGCCGGCGAAACACGACGTCATCCTCGTGTACGTGAAGGAATCGCGCGGATACCACTTCGACTCCTCCGAGGTCGCGCGCGAGCCGTACATGTCACCGCGCCTGCAGACACCGGAGCGCGCCGCGCGCGGCAAGCTGCCGACTGATGTGTGGTGGCACACGATCGTGCCCACGGGATCGCGCGAGCGTACCGGATACCCGACCCAGAAACCGCTGGGGATCATGCGTCGCATCGTGGCTGCGTCATCGCGACCCGGGGATCTGGTCGTTGACTGGTGCGCCGGCAGCGGCACCACGGGCGCCGCCGCGGCCGAGCTGGGAAGGCGCTTCCTCCTTGTCGACGATCAGCCGGCTGCGATCGATGTGATGCGCCGTCGCCTCGCCGGCGTGCCCGGGCTGCGCGTGATCACGTGGTGATGCGATGCCGCTCCAGCAATCCCTTGGCGATGATCAGACGCTGGATCTCGTTGGTCCCCTCGCCGATGATCAGGAGGGGCGCGTCGCGGTAGAGACGCTCGACGTCGTACTCCTTTGAGAAACCGTAGCCACCGTGAACCCGCATCGCTTCGCTGACGACCTCGAAACAGGTCTCGCTGGCGAACAGCTTGGCCATGCCGCACTCGACGTCGGCACGCTCGCCGGCGTCCTTCTTGCGCGCGGCGTAATTGGTGAGCAGCCTCGCCGCCTGGATCTTGGTCGCCATGTCCGCGAGCTTGAACTGGATCGCCTCGTGCTGGGAGATGGGTACCCCGAAGGCCTGTCGCTGCTGCGCGTAGGCAATCGAGAGCTCGAAGGCGCGTTGCGCGACACCGACACCACGAGCAGCGACATTGACGCGCCCCACCTCGATCGCGGCCATCATCTGCTTGAACCCCTGGCCCTCGACCCCGCCGAGCAGATTGGCGGCGGGCTGGCGATTGTTCTCGAACACGAGCTCGGTCGTCTCGACACCTTTGTAGCCGAGCTTCTCGATCCGGCGCGATGAGGTGAAGCCGGAGTACTGCTTCTCGGCAAGGATGCACGACATGCCGCGGTGCGGCGGGCTCGCGTTGGGATCGGTCTTGACGAGGGTGGCCACCACCGTCGAGTGCTCGCCGTTGGTCGCCCACATCTTGGTGCCGTTGATGACGTACTCGCCGTTGTCACGGATCGCGCGAGTCTGGATCGCCTGGACATCGGAGCCGCAATTGGGCTCGCTCATCGAGAATCCACCGTGAAACTCGCCGGTGGCCATTCGCGGCAGGAAGCGCTGCCTCTGCTCGTCGGTCCCGAAGTTCTCGATCAGGAAGCTGACGATGAAGTGCGTGTTGATGATCCCGGTGATCGACATCCATCCGCGCGCGATCTCCTCGCAGACCATGGCGTAGGTGGTGTAGTCGAGGCCGGTGCCGCCGTACTCCTCAGGGATCGCGAAGCCGAAGAATCCAAGCTGCTTCATCTGCGCCACGATCTTGTCGGGGTAGAGGTCGTCGTGGTCCAGGTCGTGCGCCACCGGGATGATCTCGCGCTCCACGAAGTCGCGGACCATGCCGACGATCTCGCGCTGCTCAGTGGTCATGTCGATGGACACGGGCAGAGTCTATCGTCGGGGCCGACAGCTAGGCTTCGGCAATGCCGAGGATGTGGACGCGCGCGCCCTCCAGCCGTGGTGCGGCGAGGACCCGTTCGATGCCGAACGACGCCTCGAGCAGCGGTCGGTTGAACGCGATGTAGGACGGGTCGCCGTTGTACGTCAGCTGCGTGCGCGCGAAGCCGGCCGCGTTGAGCAGCCGGTGCAGCTGCGCGCTGCTGTTCGCTCGATAGCGGACGGGGTACGCGTCTCCCTCACCGCGTCCATACAGACGGCGAGTCAGGCCGGCGTGCCAGCGATGCGGGATCGCCCTGATCATCCAGGCGTTGTAGTTCCAGGCATTCGGTGTGAGAAACAGGAACTTCCCGCCGGCCGCGAGCACGCGATGGACCTCGGAGAAGACGAGGCCCGGGTGGTCGAGATGTTCGAGGACCCATGCGGAGGCGACGATGTCAAACGTCCCCGTCGCGAAGGGGAGGTCCTCACCCGAGGCCGCGACGCGGTGCTCGATCACCCGGTTGTCAGCCAGCGCCTCGGGATCGGGATCAAGTCCGAACACAGCGGCGCCGCGCGCACACGAGAGATCGTCGCCATGCAGACCGTTGCGCCCGCATCCGAGGTCGAGGATCCGTGCTGCCGGTGACGAGATTTCAGCGATCAACGCTCGATACCGGCTCACGCTGTCAACCCAGGACGGATTGCGTCGCTGGTACTCCGCGCGGGCGCGCATCTGCCGCTCGAAGCCTGCTGCCATGCGGGCGGCAGTGTAATCGGCGGTCGCTCCGGCGGTCGCGCTGCTACAGTTGCGGCGATGAGCGAACGGCCGTTCGCGCGATGATCGCCGACATTGTCGGCGACGGGTCCACGGCGGCGACCGCGGTCTCAGCTGCCCCCGCGTTCGGCAGCTTCGACATCCGCACGGAAGACTGCGTCGACTTCCTTCGGGGCCTTCCATCCGAGTCGGTGGATCTGATCGTCACCGACCCGGCGTATTCGGGAATGAATCGCCACATGCGTTTCGGGCACGGGCGCATCGTCGGTCACTACGGAAAACCCGATAACGAGCGCTGGTTTCATGAATTCTCGGACGACCCGGAGTCGTACGCGGTGTTCCTCGGCGAGTGTCACCGCGTCCTTCGGAAGGACCGCCACGTCTACATCATGTTCGACAGCTTCTCGATGCTCTCGCTGGGCGCGCTGGTGCGGGATTTCTTCGATGTGAAGGGTGTGGTCGTGTGGGACAAGGTCCATCTGGGAATGGGCCACTACTTCCGGCGACGTCACGAGCAGATCGTGTTCGCGAGCAAGGGGCGGAGAAAAGTGTCGAGGCGAGACCTGCCCGACGTGTGGGCCGTCCCGCGCATCCACCGTGCCGCCTATCCCACGCAGAAACCGGTGAAGCTCTTCGAGTTGATGGTACAGGCCAGTGCCGAGCCGGGCTTTCTGGTCTGCGATCCGTTCTGCGGCAGCGGATCGTCGGGCGTGGCGGCCTTGCTCGGTGGCTGCGACTTCATCGGCGCGGACATCGATGCGCGCGCCGTCGACATCGCCGAGGATCGCCTCGCGACCCTCGTTGCGTCCGGGCAGGATCCGCTCGAGCCGGCTCGCGAATCAGGCGATCAGTAGCGGGTGCCCTCAGGCGCCGGCAGGGCGTCGAGTTCGGCCAGTTCCTCGGGGCTGAGCTCGATGTCGGCCGCTGCGGCGTTCTCCACCAGGTAAGCGACAGCTCGGACTGCACGGACGTCACCGGATGCACCTCCTGAGCTCGCCTGATCTCGGCCACGGAGACCTCGGAGAGGCCGATGTGGCGCGCCTTGCCTGCTGCCACGACGTCGGCCATGGCGCCCCAGGTCTCCTCAAGCGGCACCGCCGGGTCCACTCGGTGCAGCTGGTAGAGGTCAACGAACTCGGCGTCAAGCCGCCGCAGGCTCTCGTCGATCGACCTCAGGATGTGTTCAGGCCGTCCGTTCCGGCCGGCACCCGGCGACGCGGTTCCGGGTCCCACACTGGAGCCGGTGTCGCCCATGACCAGCCCGACCTTCGTGGCGAGCACGGCACGTTCGCGGTAGCCGCCGGCGAGCGCCCGCCCGACCAGTTCCTCGTTCGTGTAAGGGCCGTAGGCGTCGGCAGTGTCGATCAGGGTCATTCCGAGGTCGAGTGCCTGGTGGATCACCGCGATCGAGGTGACATCGTCGCGCGGTGTGTCGAGGTCGTACGAGGCGGTCATGCCCATGCAGCCCAGGCCGATGACGCCAACGTCTGGGCCGTTGCTGTCGAGCGTCGTGGTTCGCACTGAGGATCGATTCCTCCTACATCTCAGCTGCCGGAGCGCGGGAGTAGTTTGCGGTGGTGGGCCGTGCCGACCGCCCGGCCGTCCGGTGGGGCCAGAACGCCCATCGCCCGGCAAGGACGAGGAGGGCGGGAAGCAGGAACGAGCGCACGAGGAAGGCATCGATGATGACGCCGGCGCCCAGGATGAACGCGAACTCCCGGAACGGCTGCAACGGCACCAGTGCCAGCACCGCAAAGCTCGCCGCCAGGGTCACGGCCGCGATCGCGACGGCGCGCGACGCTCTTGGCAGCGCGATCTCGACGGCCGACGCCATGTCGCTTACGCGCGCCTCCTCCCAGATGCGGCCCATCACGAAGACGCTGTAGTCGGCGCCGAGGGATATGAGCAGAACGCCCGCGGTCACCGGCACGAAGAACGTGACGTCCGGATAACCCAGCGGGCCCTGGAACACGTCGACGAAGACGCCCAGGGACGCAGCGAGGCCGAGGGCGCTCGACGCGATCAGCAGCAGCGGCGCGAGCACCGCACGGAAGTAGAGCATCAGCACGAGGCTCATCAGCAGGGCGGCGAGGAGCGCCACTCGCCAGATGTCCGTGGTCGTCGCCGCGACTGCATCCGCGGCAGTTGGCGTCGTGCCTGACCAAGAGACCGTCGCGTCGCGAAGTCCCGCCCCGGGCAGCGCCGCCGCGACTCGCGCCTGGAGCGCGGTGAACGCCGAGATCGCGGCGGCGTTGTACGGGTCGTCGCGGAAGACCACGAAGAAGCGAGCCGCCCCCTGGTTCGACGTCGTGAAGAGCGACGTCCCCAGGTTGAAGGGGAGCTGGCCCGGGCTGATCACGGCCGCGACATCCGGGCTGCTCGCGATCGTCCGATCGACGGCTGTCAGCGCCGAGCTTTTCGTGGCGATCCCGGCCGCCTGCAGGATCAACGTCGTCGGCCCGACGATCCCGGGGCCGAACCCGGCTGCCGCGGCCTCCGCCGCCTGACGAGGCTCGCTGCTGGGCGGGAGACCGCTGACGACATTACCGCCGAGGCGAACCTGAGCGAGGCCACCGCCCGCCAGCACGAGCAGGGCGATCGAGATCGCGACAACGAAGCCCGCCGCCCAGCGCCGGCGTATCAACCGCGCAACCGCCCAGCGCGCCGTTCGGGCGTCGCTCCGGCCTCCTGTTGCGGCAACGGGCCGGCGCCGCAGGCTGGGCCAGAAGGCGACCCGGCCGATGACTCCCACAAACGCGGGAACGAAGGAGATCGATACGAGACCGGAGATGATCACGGCGACGGCCATCCCCGGGCCGACGGCATGAAAGAAGTCGAGGTTCGCCCCCACCAGCGCGACGGTCCCCGCGGCGACGGTGAGGGCGGCCGCGATCACCAGTGGGACAACCCTGGATGACGCATTCCTCAACGCGGTGGTGCGCCGCTCGCCGGCAGCCAGGCGGGCACGCATTCCGGTCAGCGTGAACACCGAGTAGTCGGTGACCACTCCCAGGATGAGCACCACCATGATCGGCGAGAGCTGCGACGGGATCTGCACCCCGATGACTTGGGCTCCCCAGCCGAGAACGTGCCGGGCCATCACGTAGGCGATCCCGGCTCCGGCCAGTGGCACAAGTGGTGCGATCGGGGAACGGAAGATCAGGCCGACGAGCACCGCGATGACGGCGACCGTCACCAACTCCAGCAGCAGCAACGCGTTCTCGATGAGGTTGCCTTCGCTGATCTGGGCCGGCACCGGTCCGGTCACTCCGATAAACGTCCCCGGAGCGCGGGGTGCGGCATCGGCATAGCGGCGGGCGCCACTGCTGATGTCACCGGACTGGGCCGTTGACGGGAAGAAGAGGTACGTCACCGTCGTGGTCGCCGGCGTTCCGGTCGTCGAGATCAATCCAGGCACGTTGACCAGCGGAAGGGCGAAGTCGGGTTGGTTTGCAGGCGATCCGCTCGGACGAGCGCGGTCGATGGTCTCGGCCCGCTGACCGATCGCCAGAAGCGTTGCCGGCGGAAGGCTGCTCGGGTCGTGCTCGACCACCATCGCCTGGCTGTCCGCCAGAGACGCCCCGAAGAGGGCGCGCTCGTGCGCCTGCGCGCTCACCGCGGGCGTATTGCTCGGCACGAGCTGGATCAGGCCAAACCCGGACGCCGCGCCGAAGTCGGGAAGGAATGCTGCAGCGGCAATTGCCGCGGCGATCCATGCCGCGATCAGCGGCAGTCCGAGGTACGCGGTCAGGGCCGCATACAGCCTCCACGGCCACGGGACCGTCGCGGGGTCGTCCGTTTGCCTCGCCACGTCCTGTCGGGGATGCTGGGGCTCGATGTCGCGCGGCTGCGAAGCCGGCGGCGGGGAGGGCGGAGAGGTGGACATGCGACGACCCCGTGGAGGCTGAATGTGATAGTCACGCTATCATCCAGGTCCCTTCCGCCGTGCGGGCTCCGGGCCGGTCTTGAACCGTCAGGGGGCGAACTGCGTCAGCGACAGCAGGTTGCCGTCCGGGTCCTCGAACCAGGCCACACGATCACCCGACGGCGATGTCCAGATCCCGCTTTCGTCGACGTCCATTCCCCGATACCGTAGAAATGCGACTCCCGCAGATGCGAGTCCCGCAACCGCAGCGGCGATGTCGTCGACGCCCCACCCGAGCACGGTGTAGCGAACCCGGGAGAGCTTGCGCACGGGAGTCAGCCGCACCATCGTCCCATTGGCGTCGAGGACGCACGCAAATGGACTCTCCTCGGCCATCCGCAACCCGAGTATCTCCACATAGAACGCACGAGCGTGCGGCAGATCCGTCGTCGGTACGAACGCGATGAGGCGGGCGTCGTCGAGCGCGCCCATGTCAGCCGGCTGCCGGCTCCTCGCTCCTCGATGGCGACGGTGTCAGGCCTGCGGCGACACCGCGTGCATAGAACTGCATGGCGATCTTTCTCGACGCCTCGTCAATCATCTCGTCACCGAGCATCACCGCGCCCTTGCGCTCGACCTCGGTCGCCTGACGATATGCTTCGAGGATCTGCGCGGCCTTGTCGAAGTCGGCCTGCGCCGGCGTGAACGTCTCATTGGCAGGCTCGATCTGCACGGGATGGAGCACCCACTTTCCGTCGTAGCCGAGTGCCGCCGCGCGCGATGCCGCAGCCCTGTATCCCTCCACGTCATGAATGGCCAGGTACGGTCCGTCGACGACCTGGATGCCCGCGGCCCGCGCCGCCACCGCAAGCTTGAACAGCACATAGTGAAAGATATCGCCGGGGTAGTTGTAATCGTTTCGCACTGACAGCGATGGCAGCTGCATCGACGCTGAAAAGTCCGCCGGACCGTAGGTCAGCGTCTCCAGGCGCTCACTCGAAAACGCTATCTCGTCGGCGCGCATCAGACCTTCGGCGTCCTCGATCTGCGCCTCGATGCCGATGCGTCCGACCTCGTACCCGAGTGACTGCTCGAGCTGCAGCAGCGCCCGATCGACGAAGGCCACGTCGCCGGCGTTGCGCACCTTCGGAACCATGATGCAGTCGAGGATGTGACCGGCACCGGTGACGACCTCGCGCAGGTCGTCGAACGCAAACTGGCTGGTCACCTGGTTGATTCGCACCACGCGCGTCTTGCCGTGCCAGTCGTGGGTGCGCAGCGCTTCAACAACCTTGGCGCGAGCCGCGGGCTTCTCCAGCGGGGCGCACGCATCCTCGAGGTCCAGGAACACCTCGTCGGCCGCGCTGGCCGCGGCCTTCTCCATCATCCGAGGGTTGCTGCCAGGAACGGCAAGAACCGAACGGCGAAGGCGGGTCGCGGACACGTCGCCTACTCCGTTGAAGGCGTGGGCCGGTCGTCGGGTGAGCTGGGTAAGTCCTTGGGAGGTGTCGTGCGATCGTCAGGGGGAATCGGCCGGTCGTCCGGAGGGACGTCCCTCCCCTCGGGGGTCATGCCACCGAGTCCTCCCATGCCGCCGAACAGGCCACCGAGCATCTGCTGGAACTGTTCCGGCCCACCCAGATCATCCTGGACGCGCTCGAACATGCGCGCCATCAGTTCCTGGAGCTGTGGATCCTCGGAAAGCTTTTCCTGGAGGCCGCCCAACTGGCTCATGAGCTGTTCCATCTGGACCTCCTGCGCCACCTGCATCAGCACGGGTTGCGAGGCCGCGGCGGCCACCACCTGAACCTGCTGGCGGATCACCTCGAAGCCCTTGCAGGCCATGCACGTGCCCTGGTGCTGGCACCGGCACAGCCGGGACTTGAGCTTGTCGAGCTCCGAATGGATCCCACTCAGGTCGATGCCGGGAGGAGAGGTGTCGCCCATGATGTTGATCGTAGTTGACCCGCGGGTTGGAGCCGCGCACGTTGCATCTGCGCCGGGATCGGGTATAGTCACTCGCAGACGGGAGGCTTAGCGCATCCCCGCGGTTGACGTCGATTGGATCGTCGCCCCGCGTCAAAGAGCACCGCCAGAGGCCGTCCCGAAGTCCAGTAATTGCGCCGGTGGACAGGGGTCACCGCGCATCCGAGGTTGACAGTCCGCTGATAGCCCCAGACCTCGCGCTCGATCGTCTGCACCTCATCGTGCCCGACGGCAGCGATGCCATGGTCGTCCTGGAAGCATGGGCGAACGGCTCGCAGCCCGGTGCCGATCCGCGCACGGTTTTCGCCGAGCGCATCGGTGAGGTCGGCCACGTCTCCGTTTCGTTTGGAGATGAGGATCCGATCCAGTTGCGCCTCGATCTTCCCGACCTCGTCCTGCAGTGCGTCGCGCAGCCCGGCCCGGACGGCACCCGCGACCATCTCGGCCTCCGGGTGCTCTCGATCCGTCCGACAGGGGGCCAGCCCGAGGGCACCAAGCTCCTCACCATCACCGCCCGAGAGCCGGTCGTGACCGAGGCAAACGGCGTGGTCAGCGATACCTTCCGCCTGCTTGACTGGCGGATCTCGACGCAGCACGCGGCGAGGTCGGAGCAGCTCTACGCAACCTTGAAGCTCGTCGACAGCCTGGAACGAGCCGAGAAGCAGCGGGCACAGTCCCAGCGCACCCGATTCAACGGCGCGCGCGAGTTCTGGCGCTGCCGCACCTGCCGGGCGCTGTGGCGGCCCGACACCCACGAGCGATGCCCCTCATGCGGACGCGAGTTCACCGACGCGGACCGCAAATCTCCCGAGGTCGGCAAGGTCGAGTTCCAGATCCCCGCCGGTGAGCCGATCAACCTCACACCGGACGCGGCGGTCCTGATCGAGCCTGACGACGAAACCAATTTCGTCGGGCGCGTCGCGCGGATCGATCATCAGCGGCATGTGGTCGAGATCGTCACCCGCACCTTCGAACACTCCGGCAGTGAGGGGTACATAGCCCCGTCGTTCAACAAGGCCCTCTACCAGGCGAAGCGATCCGTGCTGGCGGCCATTGCCACCAAGGACTTCGGTGTCGGCCTGCTCGCGCAGCTCCTGGTCAGCCCCGAGACGATCGTCGCGCCCAAGGACGAGTCGGACGCGGAATCGTCCTGGCTGACCAGCGGGATGCGTCCCAACAAGCCGCAGAACCGCGCAGTCGGGTTGCTCAGCCGCCTGAGTGCGGGCCAGGCGGTGTTCATCCAGGGACCTCCCGGCACCGGCAAGACCACGGTCATCGTCGAAGCGGTCAAGCGCCGGCTCGCGGTCAATCCGGATGAGCGAATCCTGGTCACCTCGCACAGCAACCTCGCCGTCGACAACGCGCTCGAGCGTCTCGCCGGGACCCCCGGCATGCGCGCCGTCCGCGTGGCTCGCGCCGAGCGGGTGCATCCGACCGTCGACAAGTTCCGCTGCGACGACGAGGACGATCCCCGTCTCCTGGAGGCCAACTGCTACTTCGCGACCTGTGCAACCGCGGCGACGTCGGGGATCACCGACATGAACTTCGACATCGTCATCCTCGACGAGGCCAACAAGGCACGCGCCGACGAGGCGCTGCCGGCGTTGCGTCTCGGCCGCAGCCTGGCCCTGGTCGGTGACCACAAGCAGTTGCCACCGGTGGAGGACGACGCGCTCTACGGTATCGTCGAAACCGACCCAGCACTCGAGGACCTGGTCAACCGCAGCCTGTTCGAGCAGTGTTGGGATGGCGGACTGCCCCCCGAGGCGCAGTGTCTGCTGACCATTCAGCACCGCATGCACCCGGACATCGCAGCGTATGTGTCGGCGGCGTCCTACGACAACCAGCTCGAGAACGCGCCCGAGGTCCTGGAGTACGACTACATCACCCGCAAGCCGTTCCCGGTGGCGCTGCACTTCGTCGATACCGAGGGAATGCGCGGTGGGCGCGAGCGGCGCGGTCCTGGCGGTGCGCTGCGCAACGAGGCCGAGGTGCGGGTTGCCGCCCAGGTGGTCCGGCTCCTCGACGAGCGTGCCCCGCGCGAGCTCAGCATGGCCGTCATCGCGATGTACGCCGAACAGGTGGAACGCCTCCGCCAGGCACTCGGCCGCCGGCGTTTCAAGCGCACGGTGAAGATCGACACCGTCGACTCGTTCGAAGGGCGCGAGGAGGACATCGTGGTCATCTCACTCGTGCGCTCGAATGAACGCGGACGCATCGGGTTCCTCAGAGTTCCCAACCGGCTCAACGTCGCGATCTCCCGGGCCAAGCGAATGGTGGCCTGCATCGGTGACAGCGCGACTCTCCGCAGCGGCGACGAATCGATGTACGGGATGCTCGTCGAGGCGGCGCGCTCGACGGGAGGATGGCTCAGCGCGCTCGAACTCGTCTCGCAGCCCAAGCCTCGGCGCGGCGAACGTCAACCCGGCCAGGGCTCGGGAGGCGAAGCGGGCGGCGAGGAGACGGATCCCGAGCGCGCCGCGAAGCGGCGTCGCCGCCGGAGGCGCGGCAGGCGCGGCGCTCAGGCGCCGGTCACCGCCTCGACCGAGCCGGGCTCCGACGCCCCGGCCGGAACCGGTGCACCGCCAGCCCTCGATGGACAGCCCCAGGAGGGGGCACAGCGACGCCGCCGCAGGCGACGCCGTCGTGGCCGCGGTCGCGGTCCGGGTCTCGGACAGACTGCCGCCGCGTCGGGCGATGGCGCAACGTCCCCGCCGGACGAGGAGCCGACCGTTGCACCGGCCGCGGCCGGGGACAATCCCCGGGCCTGACGAGCGTGAGCGATCCGGTCACGGTGTTCGTCCGCTCCGGGGATCCCGCCTCGGAGGCGACGCTTCGCTACCTGGATCAGCGGGGCGTCGCGTACACCAAACGAGACGTGCTCGCCGACCCGTCGGCCACGGCCATCCTGTTCGGACGCCTGGGACGGGTCGTCGTTCCCGTCGTTCAGGTGGGCGAGCGTCTGCTGGTCGGCCATGACCCGGTGCAGCTCGCGCGATTCCTACCGCGAGAGGACAGCGAGGATCAGCACGTGTCGTTCGGAGCGTCGGTGCGCACGGTGACCGGTGAGATCGCAACCGCCAAGCAGCTGCCTGCGACCTATGGCGTCGAGGTCGGTCAGGTGAGGCCGGGCTCACCGGCCGAAGCAGCCGGAATTCTGCCGGGTGACGTGATCACCGGGATCGGTCCATACACGGTCAACGGCGGCGCCGATCAGTTCCGGAGTGCCGTGTCGCTGCGCCAGCCGGGCGACACCATGATGCTGACCGTCTGGCGCGAGGGCGACGTCTCCGAAGCCGCGGTGGTGTTTCCGACGGAGGCTCCTGCGGACGCCGCAACCCAGACGCCCGAGGACGAGCGCGCTGAGGAGACGCCTCCCGCCTGATCGTCTGTCAGGCTCACAACCGGGCCGATGCCGGCGTTTGGTATGCAGTGAGCACGGTGAAGTCAACCGCCCTACCGCCGTTTCAGTGCGTGTTCGACGAGCACGCCCAGGCGGTGCTGACCTTCCTCACCGGCGCTGTGGGCTCGTCCGAGGCCGAGGACTGCTTCCAGGAGACGATGCTGAGCGCTCTTCGAGCGTACGCGCGCCTCGGGGACGCGTCGAATCTGCGTGGCTGGCTGTTCACCATCGCCCGGCGTAAGGCGATCGACGCGTACCGGGCGCGGGCACGCAGACCGATGCCCGTTGCCGACCCGAATCCGGGGACCGCTGGCGACCCGATCTCCGAGATCGACGAAGGGCTCTGGGACCACGTTCGCCAGCTCCCGCTCAAGCAGCGAAAGGCTGTGGTCCTCCGCTTCGGAGGCGACAGAAGCTATCCCGAGATCGCCGCGACGATGTCGACCACCCAGGACTCCGCGCGCCAGAGCGTGCACGAGGGCCTGAAGAAACTGAGAAGGGAGCTTCGATGACCGTCGACCAGGCCATGACCGACCGATTCCTGCAGCGGGCCGAGGCCAACTCGCTCGTCGATGTGGCGGTGACGACCATGGACAGCCCGGTCGGCACCCTGCTCCTCATGGCCACAGCCAAAGGGCTCGTTCGGATCGCTTTCGAGAGCGAAAACCGTGACGACGTCTTCGGCGAGGTGGCCGAGCAGCTGTCGCCCCGGATCCTGGAGGCTCCGCGCCGGCTCGACCCGGTGCGCCGGGAGCTGGACAGGTACTTCGCCGGCAAGCTTCGCAATTTCGAGGTTCCGATCGATTGGTCTCTCACCGGCAAATTCGCCCGCAAGGTACTTCGCCGCACCGCAAAGATCCCCTATGGCCACGTGGCAACGTACGGCGAGGTCGCGTTCGAGGTCGGGACCCCACGGGGAGCCCGTGCGGTCGGCAATGCGCTCGGATCCAATCCGATCCCGGTTGTGGTGCCGTGTCACCGGGTGATCCGCGCCGGCGGCGCGATCGGCGGCTACGGGGGCGGACTGCCGCGCAAGCAGTGGCTCCTCGCCCTCGAGACCGCCGAGGCGGCCGCTACCAGCCGGGAGGGGGTTCGGACCGGTTGAGCAGCCGGACGAAGTCCTCAGCCCGGGCGACAGCTTCCCAGCGGCGCGAGAAGAAGTCCTGGGTGATCATCCGGTTGTCGGCGAGCGAGGTCACCGTGACCGCCCACTGATTGAGAGCCCGCGAGACCTCGACCTCATGGGTGGCGGCTTCGTTGCGCATGACAACACCGCTGGCCGCCGGACGGCGCCCACGGTCGTTGCGTCGGGAGGACGCCATAGCCATCGCAAGACCTCCAGTAAATCCCCGGCAGGCCTACGCCTCGCCGCCCAAAGCATTGTCCCCCAAATGGGTGCCTCAGAGCGAGAGGGTCAGTTGGTGTCCGCCGGCGGGTTCACCCTGCTCTTCCAATGCGTCTCGGCGCGGGGTCGGCACCGGCGTGGATGTCTCGACCCAATCGGGGACGCGACCATCGCGCTCGCGGAGGGTCTCGATCACCGGCGCCGGAGGACGGGGCAGTTCCAGCCCGAGGAGTGCCCCGAAGTCGAACGCATTGACCACCGCGTAATTGCTCCTGTTGTTGTTCAGGAGCACGTGCACGGGTACCCCCGAGTCACTCGCCGCGCGCATCGCCGGAATCCATTCGGCGAGCTCCGCCGGCGTGTAGAGGTAGTTGAAGCGATCGCCACTGGTCGGTCCGGACGTGTACCACGTGTCGCGGTTGCGCCCGTGGAATCGTGCAATGCACAGACGCGGTGAGGTGACAGCGAGCAGCGGCGGTGCCGTCGCCGATCCGATTTGCGGAGCATCCACGCCGACGTAGACACACTCGAGCTCGCGGAGCAGATCCTCCGTCGCCGGCCAGGCGTCGCGATCGAACCACGAGCGGTGCCGGAATTCGATGGCTAGGAGATCATCGGGGTGGCGGTCACGAGCGGCGAGCAGCCACTCGCGTGAATCCGGACGGTTGGTGAGCCACGGCGGGAACTGGTAATGGACGGCGATGAGCTTGCCACTCGAACGCAGCGGCATCAGCGCGGCCATGAAGTCGCGCTCCTCGTCAGCGGTCGGCTTGCGGGGGATCCGGTCCTCGCGCTCGTGGCCGGTGAGGCTTCGATACGCCTTGATGTTGAAGCGAAAGTGCTCGGGAGTGCGCTCCACCCATCCTTCGACCACCTGAGGGCGCGGAATCCCATAGAAGGTCGTGTCGATCTCGACGAGCGGGAAATACCCCGCGTAAAAGGTGAGCTTGTCCCGCTGACGGCGCCCGTGCTCCAGCTCGGCTGGATAGAAGTCGGTGTGATCGGCCCAATTGCAGGTCCCGACCGCAATCGGCGCGCCCATATGAGCAAACAGTAACGAAGCCGTCACCAAAGCTGACGAGATCGGCGGCGTCACTGGCCATACGATCCCGGCGGTGGTGCATAAGGCGGAGCTTTCCGAGGAGTGATGGCGTCCGTACGACGCCGTCTCAGCGCCGGCTGGAACCGGCGGTCGCGAATCGATGCGCGACTGTGGATCCTGGGCGTCTGCCTGCTCCTGATTGCGTTGGGACTTTGGGTCGGGTATGCGGCAGCCCTGCCGGTGTACTCGCCGCCGAGCCTGCCGTGGTGGGTATTCGCGATCGCATTCTTTGCCGCGTCCCGGCTGGCATCCATCGACAGTCCGCGCCACGGCACCCAGTCGATAACGCTGGCCGCGGCGCCGTTCGTCGTGGGGCTGTTTCACGCGACTCCTCTCGCTCTGCTCATCGGGTATGCGCTGGGTACCGCAGCCGCCGCGGCCACGCGGCGACCCCGTGCTGTCTGGCAGACGGCGTACGACATCGTCCGCTTCGCTGCTTTCGGCGCGATCGGGATCTGGGCGTTCCGGGCAATCGCGGGCAGCCCCACCCTCCCCGTCTGGCACAGCGCCCTCGCCGCGATCGCAGCGACGGCGATCACGGTCCTGCGGCGAGCCATGTCGGAGGGCGTCGTGCTTCGGCCGCGCGAGCGCGGTTCGTGGATCGATGTCGTCAACCACCTGCGAGCGGCCTGCGTGGCCGCCGGCGCGTCGATGTGCATCGGCCTGATCGCCGTGCGCCTGATCCCGGTCGATCGTCTGGCGTTGGTGCCGCTCACGGTCGTCACCTTCGCCGTGTTGTTCACCCACCGCGCCTGGGTGCGAGAGCGCTACGACCACGAGGCGGCTGAGTTCCTCATCGGCGCCGTCGACGCTCTCGCAGGTCGGGAGCTCGAGCCGTCCATCGTGATGCTGCTCAACCGCGCTCGCGACATCTTCAACGCCGAGATCGCGCAGCTCACCGTGTTTCCATCCCAGCCGGCCGAAAAGGCGTTCCGTACCACCGTCCGTCATGGCCGGCGCGATGAGGTGATGGTGGCACTCGGTCTCGGCGAGCTCGACGATGTGCTCGAAGCCGAGACCGCGGGCGTCATCGTGCACGCGGGGGCCGCCGGTGACCCCAGCTCCGAGATGCTCATGCGCCGAGGAGTCAATGAAGCGATGGTCGCGTTGCTTCGGGGCGAGTCGCGAATGATCGGCAGCCTGATGGTCGGCGGGCACCTCGACGCTCGCACGTTCGACGAGCGCGACCTCCGCCTGTTCCGCACGCTGGCCACCAGGACGACGGCCATCCTGGAGAACAGCCGGATGGAGCGGTCGATCGCGCGGCTGACCGAGCTGCAGGAACAGCTCACCCACCAGGCATATCACGACTCGCTGACCGACCTCGCCAACCGATCCCTGTTCGGGCAGCACATCGATCAGGCGCTGCGGCGCAGCACGGAAGGCGCCGCCAGCGTCGCCGTGATCTTCCTCGACGTCGACGATTTCAAGGGCGTCAACGACACGCTCGGTCACGCGGCTGGCGATGCGCTGCTCGTCGAGGTTGCGGCGCGGATTCGCGCCTGCCTGCGACGTCCCGACACCGCCGCGCGCCTGGGCGGCGACGAATTCGCATTGCTCATCGAGGGCGTCGACAGCGCGATCGAAGCCGAGCATGTCGCGCGGCGCGTGCTCGACGTCCTGCGCGAGCCGTTCACGGTCTCCGGAACGTCGGTGATCGTCCGCGCATCACTCGGCATCGCTGTCGCCGACAACTCCGACGCAAACGCTGCAAGCCTGATGCGCCAGGCCGACGTGGCGATGTATGTCGCCAAGGGCGCCGGCCGGAATCGCTACGTGCTCTTCGCGCCGGGCATGGAGAGCGAGGTGGTGCACCGGCGCAAGCTCCGCGGCGAGCTCGAGCGCGCCATGGAGCTGAACCAATTCATCCTGCACTACCAGCCGGTGGTCAACCTGATCACCGGTGAGATCACCGCCGTCGAAGCCCTGGTGCGCTGGCATCACCCACTTCGCGGCATCGTGGCCCCGGGAGAGTTCATCGCGCTCGCCGAGGAGAGCGGTCTCATCATGCAGCTCGGCGAATTCGTCCTGCGCACAGCGTGCGCCACCACACTCCGGTTGCAGCGGCTGCAATCGACGCCAATCGCGGTGTGCGTCAACGTTTCGGTCGTGCAGTTGAACGCCCCGACATTTGCCGAGGACGTGCTTGCCATCGTCGAGGAGACCGGGATCTCCCCCGACACGCTGATCCTCGAGCTCACCGAATCGATGTTCGTCGAGGACACCGCAATCGTCATCTCCAAGCTCGAGGCCCTGCGCAACGCTGGGATCCGCGTCGCCATCGACGATTTCGGCACCGGCTATTCGTCGCTGAGCTACCTTCGCCGGCTCCCCGTCGACATCCTGAAGATCGCCAAGCCGTTTGTCGACGATCTCGCCGCGGGAGCGGAAGAGGACTTCACCCGTGCGATCGTCACGATTGCCGACGCGCTCCAGCTGCATGTCATCGCGGAAGGCATTGAAGCTGCCTCACAGGTCACTCGGCTGCTGAGCCTCGGGTGCCTCGCCGGCCAGGGATACCATCTTTGCCATCCGCTTCCGGCAGGCGAGGTCGAGCAACTGCTGCGCCAGGGCGGGATCGATCGTTCCCGGCTGGAGGCACCACCCGACGCAGCGGAAAAGCGGATGCCGCTGCGATTGCTCGGGTAGCGGCATGTCCTCCTGGCTCGCCCTGCCGGTGCTCGCGGTCGTTGCGATCGCAATTGCCGGGGCTTCATGGGTGGCGGTTCGTCGCGAGCGGACCCGTCTCGGGTTTCTGCACACCACCGCGCTTGCGCTTCTCGAGGCTCGTGACCTCGAGGCCGCATCTGTGGAGGTGCTCCGCCGCGCGTCCAGCCGATTCGGGGCCCAGTGCGCCGAGCTCACTCTGATCCCCGAGACGGGCACCGCGGCTGGATTCCGGACCACGATGCGTGGGGGTGAACCCGTCGACGTGATGCGGTCGACCGACCTCGAGGATGACGAGGACGGCGCTGTGACCCCTCCCGTCTACGGCGTGGTGCACATCTCCGAGGCGGCCGCCGACCCGTGGGTGGCTCGGCTGTGCGCCCGGCTCGGGATTTCGCGGGGGCTTGCAGTGACCCTTCGCCACGGGTCTCGCACCGTCGGCTACCTGGCTCTAGGGCTGCGCGCTTCCGAGCGGCGCGAGCCGCGCGCCGATGATCAGCACCTCCAGGAGCTCTCGAACCTCGTCGCTCTCACGATCGAGCGCAGCCGCCTCCACGAGGCGCTCATCCGGCTGGCGGCTCTGCAAAGCGAGCTCGCCGACCGAGCATTTCACGATCCGCTCACCCACCTCGCCAACCGCGTGCTGTTCATCGACCGAGTCGAGCGAGCGCTCCTCGAACGCGACCCGGAACGCCACGTTGTGAGTGTTGTCTCCGTCGACCTCGAGGACTTCCGGCGGGTCAATACCGAGCATGGCCACGCGACCGGCGACGTCGTGCTCATCGAGGTCGCCAGGCGTTTGCACGAGTGCCTGCGCCGTACTGATACGGCCGCTCGGCTCGGTGGCGACGAGTTTGCCCTGCTGCTTCCCGAGGTGCTCCACCCTCGTGAGGCAGAGGTCCTCGCCCAGCGCGTGGTGGAGGCGCTCGCCGCGCCGGTTGCCGCCGATAGCGTGACCGTCGCCATCCAGGCATCGGTCGGGCTCGCATGTGCAAGTGCCGAGGATGCCTCGGCGGCCGTGCTGCTCCGTCGCGCAACGGCCGCTGCGCAGGAGGCGCGCGAGGCGGGATCGGGCACCTATCGCATCCACGGCGGTGCTTCGACGGGTCCGGCTGACCCTGACCTTGCGGCAGAGCTCGAATCGGCACTGAACACGGGTGAGCTGGTCCTCCACTACCAGCCGATCGTGGAACTCCGCACCGGCAAGATCCTGGGAGCGGAGGCCCTTGTCCGGTGGCGGCACCCGGTGCGAGGTCTGATCGCGCCGCTGCACTTCCTCCCCATCGCTGTGGAATGCGGGCTCATCGATCGCGTCGAGGAATACGTGATGCGCACTGCGTGCGAGCAGCTCCGCCGCTGGCAGGTCGCATACCCGGCCACCCCGGAGCTGGCCATGTCGATCAATGTCGCCGCGGGTGAGCTCAACCGCGGGGGACTCATCGACCGGGTGAAGCGATGCCTCGCCGGGGGCGACGTTGATCCCGCCTGCCTGATCCTCGAGGTGACCGAGAACGCCGTCCTCGAGGATCTCCCCGGGGCGATCGCGACCTTTGACGCGCTGCAGCGAGCGGGCGTGCACGTCGCGATCGACGACGTGGGCACCGGCTACACATCCCTCGCCTATCTGCGGAGGCTCCCGATCGACATTCTCAAGATCGCCCGGCCCCTGGTCGCCGAGCTCGGCGATCCAAATTCCAGCGGCGAGCTGGGACGAACCGTGGTCCGCCACGGTGAGGCGCTGCGTCTTGCCCTGGTCGCGGAGGGGGTCGAGATGCCCCTGCAGGTCCAGCGCCTCAACGAGCTGGGCTGCGGGATGGCCCAGGGGTTCCATCTCGCACGCCCCTGCGAGGCGGACGCGATGGAGGCGCTGCTCGCAAAGGGCGGCCTCGACCCCGCGCACTTCGGCCTCGCGGCTCCGGCACCCCAAGCGTCCGCGAAGCGCAAGCCGTCTCGTCCGCGGCGCGTACCCTCGTCAGGTGCAGCAGCGCGACACCCTGCGTGATCTGGCTCTCGCTGCCGCGTCGGCGGCGGGAGAGCTGGTGGCAGCCGCCCATGACCGTCCGGGGACGCTGACCGCCGAGATCAAGAGCCCCGGCGACTACGTCACCGAGGTCGACCGCTCGGCCGAGCAGGCGGCGATTCGCGTGCTTCGCGAGGGCGCGCCCGGCATCGCCATCCTCGCCGAGGAGTCGGGGGGCACGCGGCACGACCGCATGTGGGTGATCGACCCGGTGGACGGGACGACGAACTTCCTACGGGGCTTTCCCGTGGTTGGCGTCAGCGTCGCCCTGGTCGAGGACGGCCGTCCCGTGGCTGGGGCTGTGGTCGCTCCCCTGCTTGGCGAGGTGTGGAGCGCCGCCGAAGGCCTCGGTGCCATCGATCGCGCGGGACGCCGCCTCACGGTGTCCGCCCACCCGGGTGCGGGTGTCGTTGCCACCGGGTTCCCCTTTCGCCGCAAGGAGCGACTGTCGCGGTATCTGCCGGTGATGACCACGGCGCTGCGACGCTTCGAGGACCTCCGCCGCGCCGGCGCCGCCAGCCTCGACCTCGCCTATGTGAGCTCGGGCGCTTTTGATGGCTTCTTCGAGCTCGGGCTCGGCCTGTGGGACATCGCCGCCGGCGCGCTCCTGGTCCGGGAGGCGGGCGGCGTGGTCACAGACTGGAGCGGCGATGCCGACGGCGTCTTCGTCAGCGGGGACATCCTCGCGGGCACGCCGGCGTGGCACGAAGCGATGCTCGAGATCGTTGCTGCGTAACTGCGAATCCCAGTACGAGCCTTATAAGGTACGTCGCCTGTGAGTACCCAGAATCCATCGACCTCAGCCCCCGGCATCCTCAGTGGGAAGCGCATCGTCGTCACCGGTGTCCTGACACCCAGGAGCATCGCGTTCGCGATCGCGGCGGCGGCGCAAGCAGCCGGCGCCGAGGTGCTGCTCACCTCGTTCGGGAGGGCGATGAACCTGACCCGGAAGAGCGCCCAACGCCTGAGCCCGGTGCCCGAGGTGCTCGAGATGGACGTTACCGACGTCGCCCAGGTGCAGGCGGTTGCCGAGCAGGCGCGGGAGCGGTGGGGTGGTGTGGACGGTCTCGTCCACGCCATCGGCTTCGCTCCTCCGGACTGCCTCGGGGGCGGCTTCCTCGAAGCCCCGTGGAGCTCGGTGAGCACGGCATTTCACGTCAGCAGCTACTCATTGCAGACGCTCGCAGCCGCGTTCGCGCCGCTGATGCCCACGACCGGTGGAAGCATCGTCACGCTGACCTTCGATGCACGCTTCGCGTGGCCCGTGTACGACTGGATGGGCCCGGCCAAGGCGGCCCTCGAGGCGATCGTGAGGTATCTCGCACGCGAGCTCGGACCGCGCAGCATCAGGGTCAACACCATCTCCGCGGGACCACTTGAGACCATCGCGGCGCGTTCGATCCCTGGTTTCGAAAGCCTCAAGTCGTCCTGGGGGCGGCATTCGCCGCTCGGCTGGGACAGTTCCGACAGCGGACCGGTCGCCGACGCGACAGCATTCCTGCTCAGCAACATGTCGCGCGGCATCACCGGCGAGATGATTCATGTCGACGGCGGCTATCACTCACAGGGAGCACCGACCATCGAGACCGCGGAGGCGAAGGCATGAGCGGCAGCAATGGCGGCAGGCGCGTGGCGATCACCGGCATCGGCGCCGTGACCCCGCTCGGCCTCGACGCCGAATCCACCTGGCAGTCGTGTCGCAAAGGGCACGGGGGCATCGGGCCGATCACCGCATTCGATGCGTCCCACCTCACCACGCATATTGCGGGAGAGGTGAAGGGCTTCGACCCCGAAGCCGTGCTGGGGAAGAAGGAAGCGCGCCGCACCAGCCGCTGCACCCAACTTGCACTCTTTGCCGCTCGCCAGGCGATCGAGGACTCGGGCCTGGACATCCGCCCGATCGCGGAGGACGTCGGTGTCCTGGTCGCCTCGGGTGTGGGCGGCATCGAGGTGATCGAACGCAACGTCCTCGCGCTGTACAACCAGGGCCCCCGGCGGGTGTCGCCGTTCACGGTGCCGTCGATGATCATCGACATGCCCGCCGGGGCGATCGCGATCGACTGCGGGGCGAAGGGGGTGAACTACGCGATCGTCAGCGCGTGCTCATCATCCGGTCACGCCATCGGCGAGGCCGCGGAGTGGATCCGCCGCGGTGAGGCCACCGCGATCATCACGGGCGGCACCGAAGCGTCGATCACCAACATCAGCGTCGCCGCGTTCGACGCAATGCAGGCGCTGTCGACGCGCAACGACGAACCCGAGCGCGCATCGCGCCCCTTCGACAAGGATCGCGATGGCTTTGTCATGGGCGAGGGCGCCGGAATGTTCGTGGTCGAGGAGTGGGGGCATGCGGTCGCGCGCGGCGCGCACATCTACGGCGAGGTGGCCGGCTACGGCGCAACCGCCGACGCATACCACATCACCCAACCCGACGAGCAGGGTGACGGCGCCCGCCGCTGCATCCTGCGGTCATTGAAACGGGCCGGGCGCGAGCCCGACGAGGTTGACTACATCAACGCGCACGGGACCTCAACGCAGATGAACGATGCCGCCGAAACCCGTGCGGTGAAAGCCGCTTTCGGCCCCCAGGCCGGCACCATTCCGATGTCGTCGACGAAGTCGATGCACGGACATCTGCTCGGCGCTGCAGGTGCGGTCGAGGCGGTCATCACAATTCTTGCCATTCGTGACCAATTCGTCCCACCGACGGTGAATCTTGACGAGCCCGACCCCGAGTGCGACCTCGACTACGTGCCCAACCACGGGAGGGAGGCTCGAATCGACTTTGCGCTCAGCACGTCGTACGGCTTTGGCGGCCACAACGTGTGCCTGGCGCTGGCACGTGCGGATGGAGCCTGACCGGCTGATCCGCAAGGTCGGCGATGGCCGGATCAGGCTCTGCCGCGCCGACATCACCAGGCTGGAGGTCGACGCCCTCGTCAACGCCGCCAACGCCTCGCTGGTCGGTGGAGGCGGCGTCGACGGGGCCATCCACCGCGCAGCGGGACCTGACCTGATGCGCGAGCTGCGCGAGCGATACGAGCGCTGCCCGACCGGGTCGGCGGTCATCACCGGGGCCGGGCGGCTGCCGGCGCGGCACGTCATCCACGCGGTCGGCCCGCGGTGGCGGGATGGGCGTCACGGCGAGCCCGAGCAACTCGCCTCGGCGTACGCCCGCGCGTTCGAGCTCGCCTCGGAGCACTCCTGCGGCACGGTCGCCACACCCGCGATCAGCACGGGAATCTACGGGTTCCCAATCGAAGTCGCGGCGCCGATCGCAATCGACGCAGCGGCTTCAGCCCTGGCGGTGCCCGGGACGACGCTGGCCGAGGTCATCTTCGCGCTCTTCAGCGATTCCGATCTCGAGGTCTTCGCGAGGGCCCTGTGACGCAGGCTTGACGGTCGCGTGGGAGGCGTGGCCATAGAGTGGGCAGCGCCTTGTCCCAACGCCCTCGGTGGTTTGCCGCCGCCATCATCGCCGTCTCGTCGATCGTCCTCGCCCACTACGTCCAGGTCTGGGCGGTCGTCCCCGCCTCGCTCGCGCCGACGAGTGACTTTGCCGGGACCTACGTCGCGGCGACCCTGATCCGCGATGGTCACCCGGAGCAGATCTACGACACCGCAGCCGAACGCCGGACGCTGGTCGAGAGCGGTGCTCCGGGCGGTCACGACAACATCCCATTCGAGAATCCGCCATCGGCGAGCGTGATCGCGGTGCCGTTCACCCTGCTCGACGCCGGTGCCGCCTGGCGCGCCTGGTCGCTCCTCCAGCTTGCGCTGATGCTGCTGTCGCTCCTCATGGTCACGCGCGCAGCCCCGTGGCCCGCGGCGTTCTCGAGGCTGCCGCGCACGGCAATCGTGCTCCTGTCGCTCGCGGGTTTCGGCACCGGGCTGCTCTTCCTGGAAGGGCAGTGGGACGGCGTCTCGGTCCTGGGCCTCGCCGGTGCGTACGTGCTGTGGCGGCGGGGCCGCCCCGAGGCCGCCGGGTTCGCCCTCGGCTTCACCGCGGCAATCGCCAAACCCCAGCTCGTGATCGGGATCGCCGTCTACATGGTCGGGAGGCGCGACTGGCGCGCCGTCGGTGGCGCGCTGGCGGGAGCTGCGGCCAGCGTGGGGATCGGGTTGGTCGGCGCCGGACCGCACGCGCTCGTCGCCTTCGTGGCAGCGATCGCGATGCCGAGCAACTCGCCGACGGCGCAGATGCAGGGGACCAGCGGCCTGTTCGGCTCGCTCCTGGGTCATGCGCCGGGCGTGTTCCTGCTCGCCGTCGGCGCCGGGGTGGCAGCGGCGGGCGTGGCGGGCTGGCTCGGCACCGTGGCCCACCGGCGTCCAGACCTCTTCGAACCTTCGCTCTGCGGAGCGGTGGCGCTTTCGCTGTTCGCGTCGCCACACCTGCTGGGGCATGACCTCACCCTGATGGCCCCGGTGTTCGTGGTAGGCCTTGCTTGGCTGGCCGGCCGACCAGGAGAGGAACCATGGCCCGGTCGCGCCATGCTCGGCGTCGTGGGCCTCTGGGTACTGCTCTCCGCCGCCAGCTTCGAGGACCTGGCGCAGAACGCCGTTGGCTTGCCGGGGCGGGCAACCCCCTGGGCGCTGCTCATCACCGCCGCAGCCTGGTGCGGGCTTGTCGCGAGAGCCGCACGCTCGCCCGAGGCGGGCATGTCGCTCAGCCGTGCCGTGCGAAACGAACCGTCCGGTGCGTATGCACGACCCGAGAGTCCATCGGGACGATACTGATCGTCCCGTCGGGTTCGAGCACCCCGAGACGCACATCGGCGACGCCGTCAACGCCGTGTTCGCGAATCGCCGTCTCCACCGCCGCGCGGTCGACACCCTCGCGCTCCATCGCGCCCTCGATGTAGCGCCCGTTTTCGATGATCATCCGCGGTGGCGCGACGAGCAGCCGGTGGAACACGCGATTGGCGTCGAGACGGGAGATCAGGAAGTTGAACAGGACGAGCGTGGCGATGATGATCAGACCGCCGAGGAGCGAGCTGTCGGGGCCTGTCATCGCGGGCTGGACCGCGTTGGCGACCAGCAGGATCAGTACCAGGTCATAGAGGGTGAACTGTCCGAGCTCGCGCTTGCCGAAGATGCGCAGGGCGACGAGCAGGACAGAGTCGATGACGACGCACCGGACAACGAACTCCCATGCAGGGATGCCCAGCTGAAATAGATCCATGTGTCCGCTCCTAGTTGAATCGGCGTTGTGATGGGTACGTTCATACAGATGAAAGGCCTGGGGAGCAGGATTAGCACGGCATCATGAACAGAGGCGGCGTCCCGATCGCCCGTATCGCCGGGATCAGGGTCTCGGCGGACTGGAGCGTGCTGCTGATCGGCGCTCTGCTCGCCTGGGGCGTGGCGGGCGGTGCGGTTCCGGCGGCAGTGCCGGGTACACCGGTCTGGCTTGCATGGATCGTCGGCGCAACCGCCGCGCTGCTGCTGATCGCATCGCTCACGGCACATGAGCTCGGCCACGCTCTGCTCGCGCGCCGGCGCGGTATCGCCGTCGAGGGAATCAGGCTCTGGCTGTTCGGCGGCGTCGCTCAGATGAGCGGCGACTGGATGACCGGCAAGACCGAGATGCTGGTCGCCGCAGTCGGACCCGCCATCACCCTCGTCCTCGCGGGGTTCTTCGTCGGGTCTTCGTGGCTCCTGGTGCAGGTCGGCGCGCCACCCCTCGTGACCGTCGTCGCCGAGTGGCTCGCGGCTGTGAACCTGCTGCTCTTCGTCTTCAACCTCATTCCCGCCTTTCCGCTCGACGGCGGTCGGATCCTTCGCGGCTTCCTCTGGACCCGGACCAAGAACCGGATGACAGCCACTGTCGCGGCGTCTCGCGCCGGACGCTTCTTCGCGGTCGTCCTCATCGGGTTGGGCGTGCTCGACCTCTTCTTCGTGGACCCGGTCGGCGGGCTATGGCTGATGCTGATCGGCTGGTTCCTGGACAGCGCCGCCCGCGGCGAGGCCCACGGCGAGCAGGCGCGCCACGCCCTCGAGGGCGTTCGCGTCGGCGACGTGATGTCGAAGAACCCGGTCATCGTGCCGTCATGGATCACGGTCGAGCTGCTCGTCGAGCAATACGTGATGGGTCATCAGTTCACGTCGTTCCCGACTCACAGCATCGACGGCCGCATCGACGGCCTGGTGACGATGCGAGGCATCAAGCAGGTTCCCGTGCAGCAGCGCGGCAAGCGTCGTGCCATCGACATCGCGATTCCCATCGAGCGTGTGCCCGTCGCCCGCCAGGACGAGAACATCACCGACCTCCTGAAGCGAATCGGACCCGTGTCCGACGGCCGCGCGATCGTCTATGACGGGGGTACGCTCGTCGGGATCGTGTCGCCGAGCGACATCGCGCGCCTGTTCCAGGGCGGTCCCGGACGCGCTGCGGCGGGTGTCGCCGCCTAGTCTTCGTCGCCGACGCGGAGGATCAACTTTCCCAGGTTCTCGCCGGTGTAGAGCTTGAGCAGCGTCTCGGGAAAGCGCTCCATGCCTGTGACCACATCCTCGACCGATTTGAGGCGTCCTTCGGCGATCCACCCGGCCATCGCCGTGGCGGCTTCAGCGTACCTCTTCGCGAAATCGAAGACGAGGAACCCCTCCATGCGCGCGCGATCGACGAGCAACGCCATGTAGTTCGACGGGCCGCGCGCCCGACCTTCGTTGTTGTACTGCGAGATCGAGCCGCAGATCACGATGCGGGCATGGCGCGCGAGCCTGGTGAGGACGGTGTCGAGGATCTCGCCGCCGACGTTGTCGAAGTACACATTCACGCGGTCCGGGCAGCGCTCGCGCAGCGCCGCGTGTACATCCTCGTTCTTGTAGTCGATCGCCGCGTCAAAGCCGAGCTCCTCGACGATCAACCGGCACTTCTGCGGCCCACCCGCGATCCCAATGACGCGACAGCCCTTGAGCCGGGCGATCTGGCCGACGATCTGGCCGACCGCGCCCGCGGCGGCCGAGACGACCACCGTCTCACCCGCGACCGGCTGTCCGATCTCGAGGAGGCCGAAATACGCGGTCATCCCGGGGACGCCAAGGACGCTCAGGTATTTCGTGAGAGGCAGCACGCCGTCATCGACCCGGATCACGCCACGGCCGTCGCTGAGTGCGTAGTCCTGGACGCCGAACGTTCCACTGACGTGGTCGCCCACCCTGAAATCGGGATGCTCCGAGGCGATGACCCGTCCAACGCCGCCTGCCCGCATCACCTCCCCGATGCCGACCGGCGGCAGGTAGGAGCGTGCGTCGTTCATCCAGCCGCGCATTGCCGGGTCGAGCGAGACGTAGAGGACGCGCACCAGGAAATCACCGCCGGCCAGGGCGGGGATCGGTTCGGTGCGGAACTCCCAGTCGCCCTCGACCGGGAGTCCCTTGGGGCGCGCCGCGAGGCGCCACTGGCGGTTGACGGGGGCGCCGTCGGACGAGGTTATTGCAGTCATCGCATCAGACTACGCGCGACGGGCTGGTAGGCTCTGGCCAATGCTGAGCGCCGGACTCATCCTCTTTCTCGCCGCGCTCCAGGGAATCACCGAACTCTTTCCGGTGTCCTCGCTGGGGCATGCAGTGGTCGTTCCACGGCTGATCGGGCTCAATTTCAATGAGACCAGCCCGGCGTTCGTCCCGGTGCTCGCGCTCCTCCACCTCGGTACCGCCGCTGCCCTGCTCTTCCTGTACCGACGCGACTGGGCACGGATCATCTCCGGATTCTTCCGAGCCGCAGTGCGCGGGCGCATCGACGACCCGGACCAGCGCCTGGCGATCATGCTGGTGGTGGGAACCGTGCCCACAGGGATCATCGGATTCCTCCTCCAGGACCCGCTGAAGTCGCTGTTCGGCGATCCCCGGGCTGCCTCTGTCTTCCTCATCGTCAACGGCGGCATCCTCTTCGCGGCGGAGATGTTCCGGCGCCGGGACGAGAAGCGGCGCGCGCTGGGCGGTGCCCCCGTGCTTGCCCACGAGGAGGACGATCCGGCCTACCAGCCCATCGAGGGCCTGAGCCTGCGCACCGCGTTGATCGTCGGATTCTTTCAGGCGGGTGCGCTCCTACCGGGGATCTCACGTTCCGGGATCACCATGGCTGCCGGGCTCGTCGCCGGCCTTCGGCACGAGGAAGCAGCACGCTTCGCCTTCCTGCTCGCCACTCCCATCATCCTGGCGGCAGGTCTGCTCGAGGTGCCCAGTCTCGGGGCTGACGCTCCCACCCTCGGCGTCGGCATCGCTGCCGCTGCACTGGCCGGAATCGTCGCCTACGCAAGTGCCCGTTTTCTGCTTCGTTACCTCAGGCTCGGACGTCTAGACCCCTTCGCGTATTACTGTGCCGCTCTCGGGGCCGCGGGCCTCGTCTTCATCCACTGAAGGTCGTGAACCGATTGCTGAACGCAGAAGTGTCTTCGCATCAGGGGAACGGCCGCACTCACCGGGGGATCTCTTATGCGGGGTAGCCGCCCACTCGCGCTTGCGCTTCTTGTCCTGGCCGTGATCTTCGCCATCATGGCGATCTTCTACTTCACCCAGAAGACCAGCTTCCTTGCGTCCGGCCGTCCGGCGCTGCACTGGAAGCACGCGATCGTCTTCACCGTGCTCACGTTGCTCGCCGTCGTCGCGGCGAACTTTGCGCGCCCGAAGTCCATCAGGGCCTGACCGCCGCTTGCCACTGACACCCGACCGCGCGGCGCAGATCTATCGCGAGACGTTCAGCGGCACGCGACGAGAGCGACTGTTTCTGTCTTCTGTGTCATTTTTCACGACGTTCGCGGCGACGCGTGCGATCACGCACGCGATTCGCGATGGCGTGGGGCCGTTTCACAACCTCACCGTGGGCGGCCGCCATTTCCATCACCTCGTGCTCGGCATCGCCGGTCTCCTCGGTACGGGGTATCTCTGGCTGATCGAGGTCAACACCGCGGGTAAGACCAAGGGTACAGACGATGTGCTCGCGAAATTCACGTCCGTCCTCTACGGTGGTGCGGCGGCGCTCACGCTTGACGAGTTCGCGCTGTGGCTGGACCTCGAAGACGTGTACTGGACCAAGCAGGGACGCGCGAGCGTTGACGCGGTGGTGCTGTTCGGCGGCGTGCTCTCCATCGGACTCTGGGGCGGACCGTTCTTCCGGCGCCTCTTGCGCGAGCTCGCGCACGTCTGATCGCCGGCGGGTCATGCGCGCCGCGCCGGTGCGGAAGGTCTCACGGCGCAGGGTCGTCAGGCCTGCGCCGGCGAACGCTCACCAGGCATCGACGTAGCGGCGTTTCGCCGGATCCGGCGACGCCATATCGCACCGGAGGATCACTGCGGCAACCAGGGCTCGTGTTTCCGCCGGATCGACCACGTCATCGATCTCGAAATACGTTGCCGTATTGAGCGCGGTCCCCTGTTCATACGCATCGGCGACCATCGCGTCGAAGTGCGCTCTGCGTGCAGCTTAGGGCGCTGGTGGCTGAGGCGCAGCACCCGTAGCGCGCGGCGTCCCCCCTGCGCCGACTGAGCACGGGCCCGCCATTCGTTCGTCGAGGTCCGTGACGCGGTCATCGGGTCCGCAACGCTGCCTAACGGCTGGCGCGTCGTCAGGGTGGCGGCTCCACGACGGCGAGTCCCTCAGCGATTTGGATGCGCCAACCCTGCTCGTGCACCACGCGGTGGTGCCGCCGGCACAGGGAGACCAGGTTCTCGAGCTCGGTGGGACCGCCGTCCGACCAGTTGATGATGTGGTGGCCGTCGGTCCACGCGGGCGGACGGTCGCATCCG
>JBIOIZ010000006.1:0-65432 GCA_044450385.1 Candidatus Dormibacteria bacterium | reverse complement strand
TTATATGACCACACTAACTATTTCTGACATATAGACTAGAACATTGTACCTGCGAGTGCGCCCGCCCAGCGCTCCGTGCTTGACGCGCCCGATGGCCGCGCCATGAGCGCGATCCGCGCAAGCGGGCGGCGGCGATGCACTCGACGGTCCTGAGAATGGTTCGTTACCTATGCGCGACCGCGGACTCCGGTACCGCCTGGCAACACTTTCCCCGCGATGTTTGCATTCGACAGTACGAAGACACATGCGCAGGTGATGGGGGCATCGGGGCTCCGAGATGGGTCGGCACCACAGCCGAATATCAGGCTCGGTCGACTCTTCAATCTCGCGCGGGACATGCTGTGCGTCGCCAGTTTCGACGGCTACCTGATAGAGGTCAATCCAGCCTGGCAACGTATCCTGGGTTGGACGGCCACAGAGTTGACAAGCAGGCCATACGCCGACCTTGTGCACCCCGCAGATCGTGAAACGATTTTGTCCGCGCCCGATGTGCTGATGGACGGACAGCATGTTGTCCATTACGAGAACCGCTACCGAACCCGCGAGGGTTCATTTCGCTGGCTGTCGTGGATGGCGACGCCAAGCGTCGAGGACGGCGTGATCTACGCGGCCGCGCATGACATCACTCAAGCGAAGCTCGAGAGTCAGATTGAAGCGGCCAAGACCGCGGTGACCCGAATCGCCGCCGAGTTCGCCGACTGGGATGAGGCGGCATGGCAAATCCTCAAGGCGGTCTGCACCTGCCTTCTTTGGGACGTAGGCGCGTTGTGGCTCGTTGACCCCGGACACCAGCAGCTGGTGTGTAAGCACGCGTACTTCGCCACGGACGACCTTCGGGACTTGCTCGGATCGGAACTTCGACACGATCGTCGGCGGGTTGGGGAATCGCTCGTTGGGCTTGCATGGGAGCGTGACGAACCCCTGCTGAGCGAGGACGTTCTCAGCGACATGCGTTTCGCGGCGCCAGCGCCTGCCGCGCGCGCGGAGCTCGGCGGCGGATTCGCTTTCCCCTTCCGCCACGCGGGCGATGTCGTAGGCGTGATGGGCTTCGGCAGTCGTGACGTCGCACATGTGGACGTCGATTTGCGTACGAAATCAAGGCAGCTGGCCGCGCAGATTGAGGGCGTGCTGGACAAACTTGCAACGCAGCGTGACACCTATCACATGGCATTTCATGATCCGCTCACTGGTCTCCCGAATGTGGCGCTCTTCCGCGAGCGAGCCAATCAGGCACTGTTGATGAGTCGGCGGCTCAAGATGCCGGTCGGCATCGGAATTGCGGACATCGACCATTTCAAGGACATCAACGACACGCTCGGGCATGCGGCCGGTGACGGTGTGCTCCGTCATATCGGAGGTCGACTGAAGGATTCATTGCGAGGATCCGACACCGTTGCACGCCTCGGGGGCGACGAGTTTGCGATCCTCTTTCCGGCAACTTCTATAGAGGGTATCGAGCGCGCTATGCGTAAGCTGCGCGCCAGCCTTTCGCACGGACTGAAGCTGGATGGCTGCGAACCGATCCACGTAAGCGTGGGCTATGCCATCGCCAGGAGTGGTGAGACTTCACTCGACGACCTGCTCAAGATTGCCGACGCGAACATGTACCGATGGAAACGATGCCGACGGCACGAGAGCGAAGAGCACCGCGTCAGCGCTGGTCATGCGGCTGGTGTCGCTCGCGGCGGCAGAGACCTGCGGGGCCTTTCGCGTCGCCCTGCCGGTCACTCTCGCTCGACTCGCTGAACTTCGGCCGGCACGATCCTCGGACTCGGACGAGCTCAGTTCCTCCCGGGGTGGGGGCCGGGGGCGGATCACCCGCATGGGTACATGGCGCTATCATCAAAGCTGATAGTTGGACGCGCACAGGAGGCTTATCATGGGTGGAGCAGCAGAGGACCGCGAGAAGGCAGCGACACTTCCGAAGGGCGATGTCATCGGCATCTTGTACGAGCAGCACGCGCAGGTTCTCGATCTGTTCGAACGCGTCGAAAATTCGAGCGCTGAAGCACGACAGGAAGCCTTCGACGAACTCATCGCTCTCCTCGTTGTCCATGAAACGGCGGAGCAGGAGGTGCTTCGGCCGGTGACTCGAGAGACTGCGGGGGATGACGTCGTTCAGGCACGACTTCAGGAAGAGAAGAAGGCGAATCAGGCGATCGCCGAGCTCAAAAAGTTGGACGTCTCCAGTTCGGAGTTCGATCGGATGTTCGCGGACTTCAAGCAAGCCGTGGTCGATCATGCCGAGCACGAAGAGACGGACGAGTTCCCCACCGTGCTTGAAGAGCGTGACGAAGACGAGCGACGGGTCATGGGAGAGCGGTTGTCCAAGGCGGAGGCCACTGCATCTGCTCGTTAGGGGTTGTATGTAGGCCCAAGTCCATTGGCAAATATTTGGAGAACGACGATGCCTGCTTCGAAACACGGTCCATCCATAAAAAATCCCAAGCAATACGAGGGTCTGCGCGACAAGGGCATGAGCAAGCAGCGGGCTGCGGCCATCAGCAATGCCAATGCCAACAATGGCAACGCCTCGTCACGCAAGGGTGGCCGGAACAGCCATAAGAACGACTGAGACCGACATGGGAAGAGGCGAAATGGCTATCAAGAAAAAGAAGCGCCTGAAGAAGCTGACCAAGAAGCTCGTCCGCCTCGAAGGCACAGTGGCTCGGCTGCAAACCAGAGTGCGGAGATCCGCGGCACAGTAGCAGCCGATGACACGGCGCCAGGTCCAAATCGTGGCGCGGCCCGTGCCATCCCGCTCCACCAAACGCATATGAGGCGCTATCGAGTTGATCGTGGGGTTGCGTGTGGATGCGTCGAGGCAGGCCGGCGATCGCGCGATACTCCTTGGTGGGAGGACTCGCCCACTATCGGGTTGACGCTGATCGTTGCGCTGACTGACCAGTGGTGAAGAAGCGTCTGCGGTAGGCTGAGGCGGCCTTCGGCTTTCCGAAAGGCCTCCCGAGCGCCGGGGAGCTGCGCCACCACGGGATCCACCACAACGCTAACGAATCTGGATATGAGTTTCGATCGCCGTTTCGAGGCGTGCGTCGCAGACTGGGACGGGACGCTGGTCCCAAATCGGCATGCCGATGCCGGGCGTGTACGTCGGGTCATCGAGGCGCTGTGTGCTCATGGATTCGATGTCGCAATCATCACCGGCACGCATGTGGAGAACGTCGACGGGCAGCTGGAAGCCCGTCCGTCAGGACCCGGGCGCCTGCTCCTGTGTGTCAACCGTGGATCCGAGGTGTTCGAGTGCCGTCATGACGGCCCGGAGCTCGTCACGCGACGGGTCGCAACACCCGAGGAGGATGCCCTGCTCGACCGTGCAACAGCGCTCACGGTCGATCGGCTGAGAGCGCGTGGGCTGGAGACAACCATCGTTGCGCAGCGCCTCAACCGCCGGAAGATCGACATCATCCCTCTCGCAGCGTGGGCTGATCCGCCGAAGGCGAGAATCGTCGACCTGCTCAACGCCACTGAGGCCCGTCTGCGTGCGGCGGGAATCGCCTCCGTCGCCGAGGTCGTAGCCATTGCGCAGGAAGCGTCAACTGATGCCGGCCTTGCCGATGCGCGAATCACCAGTGACGCAAAATACGTGGAGATCGGCCTCACCGACAAGGCCGACGCCGCTCGTTGGGCGTTCGCCGACCTCTGGGCTCATGGCATCGCGCCGAGTGATGTTATCGTCGTCGGAGACGAATTCGGTTTGCTGGGTGGCGTGCCAGGCAGCGATTCGCTGATGCTCGTTCCTGAGTCCCAAGGCTGCCTCGCGGTCACGGTCGGCGCCGAGCCCTTTGGACCACCGCCGGGCGTGCTTCCACTACCTGGTGGCCCCGACAAGCTTCTTGAGGTGCTGGCTGACCAGGTCAGGCGTCGCCAACGCGGACAACCGCCAGACCCGACACCTGAGAGCTCGTGGCGGGTCGGCATTGAGGGCCTCGACCAGGGACGCGAGCCGGCACGCTCGACCATGCTGACGTTGGCGGACGGCCGTATCGGAACCACTTCCCAGCCGCTGGGAAGCACCCACGTGACCGGCGAAACGCGGATGGCTGGGTTCTACGAAGGTGAAGGACCCGACGAGCACCTCTGCACCGCTCCTCCATGGAACCAGCTCGGTATCCCTCTCGACGGGAGTGCGCGTCTCTCTCGAGTTCTTGACCTCCATACCGGCGTCCTCGTCCAACACTTGCAGCACGACGGCTCGTCGTTGTCAGTCGTGGAGTTCAGCTCGCTGGCGGAGCCCGGCACCGCCGTGGGGTGGGCGGCCGGGAGTCACTCGCTTCTCGACTCGATCCATATGAAGGCGACCGAAGCCGAGATCCTCGCGGCACGAGATGGCGTCCTGGCCGTGCACATCGGTGACGAACGGCGCGAGGGCGATCCCGCTGTCCTGGAGCGCATCGCGGTATATGCCCGCGGGGACATAGGCATCGCGCGTGAGCGCGCACGTGAAGCGAGGGCTGTTGGAGTCAGCACGCTGCATCGTCGCCACCGAGAGTCGTGGGCGCGACGCTGGAATGACGCGCATATAGACATACGTGGCGACGACGAGTTGCTCCGCAATATCCGCTTCTCGTTGTTCCAGCTCATGGGGGCTGTCGGTACCGAGGGGGAAGCGGCACTCGGCGCGCGAGGTCTGAGCGGTGATGGCTACCACGGACATGTCTTCTGGGATTCCGATGTCTTTGTTCTTCCCTTTCTTGCAGCCACATGTGCGCCTGCCGCGAGAGCGATGCTCGAATACCGAATTCGCCGGACCGGTGCTGCCATGGAGCAGGCGCGCGAGCTCGGACTTCAGGGAGCCAAGTTTCCCTGGGAATCAGCCAGTTCCGGATACGAAATCACCCCCGACACGGTGATGGGTCCGCGCGGCGAAATCGTGCGCGTCCGCAACGGGGAGATGGAGAATCACATCGTGGCCGATGTCGCATGGGCAGCCTGCCGGTACGATGACTGGGCGGGGGACGACGCCTTCCGCCGCGGCCCCTTGGTGCATCTTCTGGTGGCAACCGCACGCTATTGGGCGTCCCGAATCGAGTGCGATGCCGACGGGTCGGCGCACATTCGCCATGTCATCGGGCCTGACGAATATCATGACGACGTTGATGACAACGCCTTCACCAATGTGATGGCGCGATGGAATCTGCGTGCCGCAGCAACGCGAGCGGGCGGCGATTGCGATGAGCGCGAGGTTCGGCAATGGCGGGTTCTCGCGGACGCGATCGAAGATGGCCTCGACCCTGAGAGTCGTATCTACGAGCAGTTCTCAGGGTTCTCATCGCTTGCTCCATTTCCTCTCCGCGAAACGTATGGACCGGCACCATTCGCAGCGGACGCGGTCATCGGTTTCGATCGCATTCAGAGACTGCAGGTTCTCAAGCAAGCCGATGCCCTCATGCTCCACCTGCTCATCCCCGCCGAGGTCGCGGAAGACTCGCTGCGCCCGAATCTCGATCGGTACCTTCCGATGACGGCTCACGGGAGCTCGCTCTCACCGGCTGTCCACGCCGCGTTGCTCGCCCGTGTTGCGCGTTATCCCGAGGCACTTGAGCTGCTGCGTCTCGCGGCAGGCATCGACGTCGGGGATACATCGGGGCCAAACGCGGGACTGCACGTCGCGACCATGGGAGGGGTCTGGCTGGCTTTGGTGGAGGGTTTTGCCGGCGTCCAGGCGGACGGCGATGGACTCTCTGTTCGTCCGCGGCTTCCCGACGCCTGGGAGACGCTGACGGTACATCTGGTATATCGTGGAACGCGCGTTCAGGTTCGAATCAAAGGCGACGAAGTGAAGGTGGAGACGGGCGGGCCGCTGCGCGTGGCGGTCTTGAGGGACTAGCGAGAAAGGTCGATGTCTTCGTACGGCGGGAGCGGCGGGGGTCGATGACACAACGCCATGTCGTCATCGTGGCGCCACCGTGGTATCCGATTCCACCGAATGGCTATGGCGGGATCGAGCTGGTCGTCGGGTTGCTCGGCGACGCCTTGCGCCAGGAGGGGGATCGGGTCACGCTCCTTGCCGCTGAGGGTTCAGAGCCCGGCGCGATTGTGCTGGCGCCCCGTTCGTGGCAAGCCGATCTTGGTGGACCGGACGAGCGGCTCCGCGAGTTGACCTATGCGTCGCGGGTGGCCACGACGCTGACACAGCTCGAACGCATTGACGTGATTCACGACCACTGCGGCTTCGCGACACTTGTGGCGGCATGTGCCGCGGATGTCGCTCCCGTCGTCCACACGGTGCATGGGGATATCCCCGAGGCTTATGCAACCTTCTACTCCTCGGCCGTCGATCACGCAGGCTTTGTGGCGATCAGCGCCGCGCAGCGCCGAACCCTGCAGGATTTCCGGTGGATTGGCACCGTTCACAACGCTGTCGATGTCGAGAACCTGCTGGTGACGCCGACGCAAAAGGTTCCATTCCTGCTGTGTCTCGCGCGCATCTGTCCGGACAAAGGCCAGCACGTCGCCATCGAGGTGGCGCGGCGCACTGGGATGCGCCTGGTGCTGGCAGGCAAGGTCGAATCCACCCCGCAGGCGACCGACTACTTCAGGCGCCAGATCGAACCCTTCATCGATGGCATACGGGTCCTCCATTTCGACAATGTCGCCGGCGACGAGAAGGCGCTTCTCCTCGCGCGAGCACATGCGCTCCTCGCGCCGCTGCAGTGGGATGAGCCTTTCGGACTTGCACTGGTCGAGGCGATGGCGAGCGGTACGCCGGTCATCGCAATCAGCCGTGGTGCGGCACCGGAACTGGTGACGGATGGGACGACCGGCTTCCTCGTCAACGATGTCGAGGAGATGGTGCGAGCGGTCTCCCGGGTTGCCGACCTGCGGCCCTCCGACTGCGCCGCGGCAACGCGCGCCCGCTTCAGCCCATCGACGATGGCGTCGTCCTATCGACGCATCTATGACAAAGTCGCGTGGGAACCGGAAGCGCCCCAGGAGCCAGCGGGGCTCTTGGAGAACTCGGCCGCATAGGCTTGCATGCCAGGCTCACCCCCGGGCTGGGGGGTCAAATTCGCCTTGAGGAGGGCGTTGAGCGCCATGCCGGGAGGGTGGTTTCGATGCTGCCTCTTCTTGGTAGACAGATGGCGGACCGCCCTGCAGCGGTCATCGCCCACATCCTAAAAGGAGGCATCAGGCATGGCAGTCGTACGTTGGAACCCATGGAACGAGCTTTTTGACCTCCATAGTCAGATGGATCAGCTCTTCCAGACCATGAGCCCAGAGAGTCTGCGGGGCGGCAATGGCCGCGCCGGCTATACGCATCTTCCAGTCGACATCCGCCAGACGGACGACGCCTTCCTCGTTGAGGCGTCGGTTCCAGGACTGGGTCCGGACGACGTCCAGGTCACGGTCGACGGCGGCGTACTCACCATCGCGGGGACCTCACGCAGCGAGCGCGAGCAGAGTGAGGGCACCTACGTTCGCCGCGAGCGCGGCACCATGTCAGTGTTCCGCCAGATCGGGCTCCCGGTGGATGTGCGTACTGACGAGATCAAAGCGTCTTTCGTCAATGGCGAACTCACGGTCACCATCCCGCGGTCTCGGAAGGCCGAACCCGTGCGAATCCAGGTGACGACCGACGGCAGTTCGAATCGACAGGACCCGCAGCGCATCGTGGAGCACGAGTCGAGCTAACCGACTGGGCGCTCGCGTCGCCGTAGGACATGCTGGCGACCGCGTCTGACAGGAATCACCTCCATCGCGGTCGCCAGCCTCGACCAGGCCTGTCCGGTCGCGCGAAGCTCTTCAGGGATGGACGGCCATCACCGGAGTGGGCTGCAACAGCGACACGCGATTGCCCTCCGTATCTTTGAAGGAAACGTACCTTCCCACCCCGGGGATATCCATAGGTTCGCCGAGAACCTCACCGCCCGATGACACAACCGTCTGCGCGGCGGCCTGAATGTCATCCACGGCGATCACCACGGAAGGGTGCGCGTCGGCCATTTGCCCGCTCTTGGCGAAGAGCCCCCCATTGATGGCGCCGGGACTCGTGGGCCGACCAGTTTGGGGATCGCTTTCGGTTGTGGTGACGGTCACGTAGTTGCCCATCTCCTCGCCAAACCTTTGCGTCTTCCAGCCGAAGGCCTGCTCGTAAAAGCTGGCGGCACGGTCTGCGTTCTCATATGGGATCTCGAAATGAACTACAGGATTCATAAGGTTGGGCCTCCTTCACGCCATCTATCCACCGTCAAAAGGATAGCAAGTTGATTCCAGAGGCCACTGATCTCGCAATGACTGTTGACGCGTGGAGATCTATCGCCGGGACGACCCCGGCGATGATTCCGAGCGAGAGAGTTTCATATCAAAATCATGATTCCAAGTCTTACCGCCATCCGTTGACTTTTCCCAGTGCGATGTGATGGTGTCATCGTCGTCACTGATCAGTCCTTCGTAGCGCTGCGAAAACTCGGGATGATTGCGCCAGAGGCGCCACTGTCTATTGACCAAGGTCATGTGATACACACGTGACACCCCGCGGCTGTCGTAATAGAGAACGGTGTACTCGTCACTCTCGTCATCTCGTCCGATGACCCATGTAGCCTTGTCCTCCTGTCTCATGGCGATCAGACCCCCTTCTTCTATCCAGGCAAAAACGACCTGGCCGTTTACGGTTTGTTGTGGGCCTGGCAAGAATGCAGCATTTGAGAGCTCCATCTGCCACTCGCCAACAATCGGGGCCAAGTCTGCGAGACGGGGATTTTTGAACATCCGCTAGTCCCCGTCTTGGCGAGTTGCAATGATCACGTCACTGCCGTTGAATGGACTGCTAGCGAACATCTCGACTCGGCCGGCGCTGAGAGCCTCGATGACGGCGTGCACGTCTTCTGCCTGGACGTTAGGGACGTTGTCGACCCGGCCGTCTTTGCGGATGCTGCGGCCGAGACCGCGCGGGTCATGTGTGATCACGGTGCGGTCGGCGAAGTACGACGCCAGCGTGCGGAAGCCGCCGGCGTCCATCGGCTGCCCGATCATGAACAGCGCCAGGCGTCCGTCGGCGGTCGGCAACGGGCCTTGGACGTCGTAGACGATGTCGGCTTCGGCGGTATCCAGCGTGTGCGTTGTGACGTCCACGACCATCACTCCGCCAGAAGCCGCTCGAGCTTGTCGAGCTGCTCGGACCAGCCCTGCTCGGCACCGGCCATCGCCTCGGCAGGCGGCATCGGCTCGAAGTAGGACTGTCGCACCGTGAGCGCGGTCCCCCCGTCGCGGGCCTCAAAGGTCACCTCGATGAGCGTCGCGAAGAGCTCACCCTGCTCGTCGTTGACGGCCCGGCCGCTCATGACGAGGCGATTCGGCCGATCGATCTCGTAATACTCACCACCCATGTAGTGGGAGAACCGGGCCTCCGAAGGGATGAAGTCCGGCCACTCCATCGCCAGCCGGTAGGCCCCGCCGACGCGAAGGTCCACCTCTGCGGCGGGGCAGGTGAAGCCGTTGGGCCACCACCATTGCTTGAGCTGCTCCGGGTCTGTGAAGACGTCGAAGACCCGCTCCGGCGAGGCCTTCAGGGTGCGCTCGATGACGAGCTGCTTGGTCGGAGTTGCGGATTGGACGTCCACTGCGGTACGGGTCTCAGGCATCGTGGCTCTCCTCTGTGATGGTTGATTCGGTTTGGGCGGCAAGATGGGCTTCGAGACGGTCGAGGCGGGCGGACCATTCGGCGTGCGCGCTGCGGAGCCAGTCGTCCACGGGCAGGAGGCCCTCGAGCTGAAGTCGCGCCGGGCGGCGCTGACCGTCGCGGCCCCGGCCGATGAGGCCGGCCCGCTCCAGCACCTTGAGATGCTTGGTGATTGCGGGCTGCGTCAGCGTGGAGGACGCCGCGAGCTCGACGACTCCAGCCTCGCCAGCCGCGAGGCGCTCGAGGATGGCCCGGCGGGTGGGGTCGGCAAGGGCGGCGAAAGCGCGGCTCAGTGGATCGCTAGTAGCCATTACCATAAGGTTATATAACTAGACGGTAAAAGTCAATCACGTATCGCTACGGCCAGCCGGCTCCTGGAGTCGGCGCACCACGGACCCCGGTCACTCATACGTCCGCGCGTCGACCGTCCTCACCCATCATCCTTGGCACGTGGAACCGCGGCATTCTCATGCCCCTCCCGCGGCGGACGCCCCGGACGTCGAGTTTCCGGGATTCGCCGCGTGGGTCTTCGAGTGGTTCGCCGGGCTCGAGGTCGACAACTCACGCGCATATTTCACTGCCACGCGCGAGCGATATGAGACCGAGGTTCGGGGCGCTCTCACCGAGATGCTGCAAGAGCTGAGTGGCACGTTCGGTGGAGCGGTTCGCGTGTTCCGTCAGCAGAACGACATGCGATTCGCTCCCGCCTCGCCATACAAGACACGAACCTACGGCGTCCTGGAATTCGCGTCGCCTGCAAGGGCACGGCTCTACGCCGATGTGTCGGCGCGTGGCCTCTACTCGGGGTCGGGATACCACCGGCTGACGTCCGACCAGCTGGCCCGATATCGCGCCGCGGTCGTCGACGATCAGATCGGTGCGCGCCTGTTCGAAGCGCAGGCCATGGCTCTGGATGCCGGCCTCGAGGTGATTGGTGACGACCTCAGTTCGGTGCCTCGCGGATACCCACGCGATCACCGCCCGGCGGCGCTCCTGAAACACAGGTCCCTGCTGGCTGGGCGTCTGCTGCCCGGAGGGTCCGGCGTTGGCCGCAAGGACGCGCTCGACCACGTCGCAGGAAGCTGGCGCGCTGCTGCCCCGCTCACCAGCTGGCTGGATGAGCACGTCGGTCCCAGCACGCTGTCACCGCGTAAGCGCTGGCCGCGTCGACCGGGCTAGCGCGCCTGAGCTGCAACTTGCGCCGCAGGACACCTCTCGGAATCGCGGCCGCAGGCGACGAAATCACACGTCCTGCACAAGGCGCCGCCGGTAGGTGCGACTCCGGCCGCTCGCTGGTGGAGGCGTTGCCTGGTGAGTGCGCCGACAAGACGTTCACAGAGCTCGGTCAGATGAGCACGCTCGGTCGTGGAGAACGATTCGAGAGTTTGGGCAACGGCGCGTTCGCGCGCTCGTCGAACTCTTCTCGCCAGTGTCGCTCCGCGGGTCGTGAGCGTGACCTCGCGCGACCGGCCATCCTGACCCTGCCCGCGAACGACGTACCCGGCCAGGACGAGGCGATCGACGAGACGAACGGCGCCCGAGTGGGTCAGACCAACGACTTCGCTGAGGGTTTGAACGGATCCCCTTGGTGAGAACTCGAGCAACGCGACCAGTGCGGACCCGGAGACGGCGTCCATCTGCGCGGCGTCACACATCGCATCGTGCATGCCATCGCTGACCCCCGTGGCAAGAGCTCCAAGAAGGTTCGCGAGCCGCGCGTCCGAAGAAATCACGAGGCGATATCCGCTGGTACCGTCATTATATGATCGGATCATACATCCGACAGGCAATCGAGCCCAGGACGGAGGAACGTCACGATGACCGGGACATTCATCGCCGAGAAGCAGGTGACCATCCAGGCTCCGGTGGCCGCCGTCTGGCGCGCGCTGACCGAACCGGAGTTGGTCAAGCAGTACATGTACGGAACCAATATGCAGACGACATGGGAGATCGGCAGCCCGATCTCATGGAAGGGCGAGTGGCAGGGCACGACATACGAAGACAAGGGCACTGTCCTGGCTTTCGTACCGATGGCGTTACTGCAGACGACGCATTGGAGTCCCATGGGAGGCAGCGACGACAAGCCCGAGAACTACCACACGGTGACGTACGAGCTAGCGGACCACGGTGATAAAACGACCCTGACGCTCAAGCAGGACAACAACGCCAGCCAGGAAGAGGCTGATGCGATGGCGGAGAAGAACTGGGGCCCAGTTCTCGACGGCCTCAAAGCCGTCGCCGAAAAGGAAGGCTAGCGCTGCGGCGGTCGTCCCACGGCATTCGGCCACCGGTTGGTCGCCAGCCCGGCAACGCCGCTCTGCCGTCCGGAGACCGTGTCTACGAGGACGACGACCACTCCTGATATAGGTACTATAAGCTAAACTACCAGTGATGTGAGTAGTTTCACTGCGGCGCGGCGAAGCCGATCCTCGAACAGCATGCTGAGGCGGGTTGCTGCATCGCGACCGATCCAGGTGGTCAAGGCCTACGGCGCGACCCACGCTGGGAACTACGCGGCCGGGCTCTCCTTCAACGCGTTCCTGGCCATGTTTCCGCTGATCCTCGGCATGCTCGCAATCGTCGGGTTTGTGGTCAATGACCCCACGACGCAGCGGCACGTCTACACCGCCATCCTCTCCGTGTTTCCGACTGATGCGCATGCTCAAATCCTTCAGGCCCTCGACAACGTGCATCGCAACGCGGGAATCCTCGGCGTCGTGTCGGTTATCGGCCTGCTCTGGAGCGGGACAAGCCTGTTCGCCGCCATGGAATTTGCCCTGACGACGATCTTCGGGACCACGCAGCGCGACATGCTTCGCCAGAAGGCGATGGGGCTGATCATGGTATTGATCTTCATCGCTACGGTCCTCGTCGTCGTGGGGGCCAACACCGTGCTGGCAGCGTCACCGGGTGCGGGCGTCATCGGCGCGGTCGCAGGAGCGGGCGCCCTGGTCGCGCTCATGCTCGCCATCTATCGATTCGTTCCCAACCGGACGTTCGAGCTGAAGGACATCTTGCCCGGCGCCGCGCTCGCCGGCGTGCTGGTCGAGCTCTTCTCCCTGCTGTTTCCGCTGTACGCGAAGGTTTCCCACGGTTTCGGCACCTACGGGCAGCAGTTCGCACTGTTCTTCCTCCTCGCGGCCTGGCTTGGATTCATGAGTCAGTTCATCCTCATCGGAGCCGTCTACAACAACCTGCGTCTCGGGGTTCCTCAGCGCGAAGGGCTTGTCGCATCACCCGCTGCAGAAGGTCGCGATCTCGATGATCCGCACACGGTGTTGGAGGCCCACGGCACGTATGCCCGCGGTGACGCGGACCTGCAACCGGCTGCGGGCGGCCCGGTACCGGTCGCCCATCCAACACCACGCGCGGCTCGCATTGCTTTCGGAGCGGGCATGGTTGTCGCCGCCGCCGGAACTGTCGCCTTCGAACTGCGCAAGCGTCGTGACCGCCTCACACGAGTGGCCAGCAGATGACCGTCGAACCCAGCAGCAATTTCCCTAACGCCGAAACTCCCAGAGCCACTTCCGAGGGCACCGGCGCGTTGCTCCACGACGCCCTCCACGAAGGCAGCCGCCTGGTGACGGCCGAGGTGCAGCTTGCCAAGCAGGAGATCATCGAGTCGCTGCATTCGGCGGTGACCGCCCTGGTCACGGGCACCGTCGCGATCTTCGGCGTGATCGCCTTTCTGATCATGGCGATCGTTGCGCTGGTGGTTGCGGTGCCGCTGCACTGGGTGGCCGCGCTCGCATGTGCCGGCGTTTTCCTGGTCATCGCCCTCGTCGGAGCCATCGTGGCGATCAGCCGACTGAAGCGCATCAGCCCGCTGCGCCAGACCGTGCACACATTGAAGGAGGACGCCGAATGGGTAAAACAGCAGCTGACACCCGAAAAGAGATAGAGCAGAGGCGCCGCGCGCTCGGGACAACAGTCGACGCGCTCAGAACGCGGACCCGCGTTACTCGTGGTCGTGTTGTGCGCGTCGCGGCGATCGCCGGTGGTGCGCTGGGCGTGATCGGGATCGGCGCGATCACCGTCGTCGCCCGCCGCCGCCGCGATGGACCGATCACCGGAGCGGCAAAGCGACTCCCGGCGGTCACGCACGACGTGGCGGTGCCGGTCGCTCGAACCAGCGACCGCTGGTTGATGGGGCGAACTCGCGCAGCCACCAAGCAGCGTGACGAGTTGGTGGAGGCGCTCTCCATCAAGATCGCTGAACATCAGGCGCAGGCACAGCGTCGTGCCAATCCGCTCTGGCGGCGAGCCGCTGCGACCGCCCTCGAGACCGGCGCGAGTGCGGGCGTGGCAGCACTCGTGCGGCGCGCCATGAGTGAGCCCGCATCCCGCGCGGCAGGCGCCCAGCACAGCAGCACCGACGAGAGCGAGCCGGTCATGACTCGCCACCCCGAAGCAAACGGCGATGCCGGCCCTCTCCCAGTGGGAGCAACCACGAGCAGGTAGTCGAGGTCACCTGCTGGCCTCGCGGCTGCGGAGGTGATTCCTGGACCTCAGTGTCCTGGAGCCTGGTCGTCCCCTTGGGCCGCCTGGGTCGCGCTCGGGTCACCGCCTCGGCCGCGAAGCAACACCGCGAAGAACACCGCAATGAGCGCGCCCGCCAGCGGACCGACAATGTAAACCCACGTGTGCAAAAGGTCTCCTCGGATGAGGTCCGGGGCGAATGACCGCACCGGGTTCATTGAAGCGCCGCTGAGCGGGCTTGACCAGAGTCCGGCAAGCGCGATGTACGCGCCCACCGCCACCGCAGAGAGACCGCCGACGTTCTGCGCACTTGACGCCGTGCCAAGAATGACGCTGACCAACCCCATGGTGAGGGCCATCTCGACTACCATCGCCCGAACATCGCCGAGTGCGGGGGCCGGGATGGTTGCGCCGTGTGTATCCGGTCGACCAACGACCGCCCACAAGAAGAGGCACGCGAGCACTCCTCCCGCAATTTGCGCGACGACATAGCCCGGCACGCGGCGCCAGGGAAACTCGCGACGAAGCGCAAATGCCAGGCTCACAACCGGGTTGAGGTGAGCGCCGCCAACTTTGCCCATGAACAGGATGACCGCCATGACCATGAGCCCCGGCGCGGTGACTGCGGCCGCTCGAGAGATCGGGACACCCGTGGCGGATTCAGTCACGCCGGCGCCGACCGCGGCGAGGACCAGGAGAAAGGTCCCGAGCAACTCCGAGAACAGCCGGCGCCACTCCCTCGCAGGGTCATCGAACTCCCGGACCCACGGCTGGTCTTCACGGCCTCCGGAGCCGGTGCGAAACGGCGCCCCCGCAGGCGATTCCCAAGGGCGATCAGTGAGAGCCATGTCCAGCGCAGGTGACCGTCGTTCTCATCACTTCCCGGAACTCCCTCACGCTCCGTTTATGCGGCTACAGGCTTGATTTTAAGCTCTCGGTACGTTAGCGTACCGAGCGACGAACTCCTGATAAATCTGCGACCGGCTCAGGGGCTGACCCGCGTAGAACAAGTTTGTGAGGAGGATTTCGGGTGGAGGAGATTGTGAAGGTCCTCGTTATCGAGGACGACGCCGAGGCGGCGGAGATGTACCGCCTGCGACTGACTGGGGACGGCTACGACGTGGTCGTCGGAAGCGATGGTGAAGAGGGGCTGCGGCTGGCGGTTGCCGAGCTCCCTGACTTCATCTATCTCGACCTTCGCCTGCCGAAACTCGACGGCTTCGAGGTGCTCGAGCGCCTGCGGGCGATGCCTGCGACGGCGCAGATTCCCGTCATCATCCTGAGCAATTACGGCGACCCCGAGTTGCAGCAGCGCGGACTGCAGCTGGGAGCCCTCGAGTTCCTGGTCAAGGCAGACGTGACGCCGCGTCAACTCACCTCCAAGGTGGAGCAGATGACGGGAGCATTGCCGACCGCGCTCGCCTGAAACGCCGGCTTCGTAATCGACGCTACTTCGGCTCCTCTAATCGGACGATTGGACGCCGTGTCTCACAGCAGCGTGGCCTGGGACGAAGCGGGCGCGCCCTGCCCGGCCAGCTCCGCAGCTCGCCGGGCCATCTCCTCTTCCGAGACGTCCTCGACGTGCGTGGCGAAGTACCACTGGTTCCCAAACGCGTCCTGCACCCCGGACATCCGATCACCATAGAACTCGGTCGTCGGCTCGCGCAGTGATGTGGCGCCCGCGGCCATTGCACGTGCATACGTGGCGTCTGAATCTGGGACATACACGTGCAGCATCGCTTTGGTGGTGGCATCCGGGGACGGAGGATCGGCGAGCATGACCACGGAGTCGCCCACGCGCACCTCTGCGTGACCGAGCCGGCCGTCGGGACCGGGGAGACGCATGACCTCGGTGCCTCCGAGCACATCGAGGATGAAGGCGATCAGACGTTCGGCGCCGTCGACGACGAGATACGGCACAACGCTCTGGTATCCGGACGGTTTGTATTCGGGCATGACCTTCTCCCAGATAAACCGACGCCTGAACTTCTGGCCGGATCCGCGTCTGGCTGACCACAAAATCGTGCGGTTCTGTAACCGATGGACCACCGACTGTTGGAGGCGATTATCGATGGTGCATCTAACCTTCTGCCGTGGCTGCTGCTCATCCACGACTTCGTGCCGCCACCGCTGCCCACACGGCGACTTCCGCTCCGCGGTGGGTGCGCGGCGCCTATGCGGCGTTGGGAGTCCTGCTCCTCGGGTACTTTGTCTCGCTGATTGTCCGCGGACCAACCCAATCCAATACCGTCGTCGACGGGTGGGGCGTTGCGGCCTTCGAAATCGTTGCCAGCGCGCTCTGCATCTGGCGGGCGTTGTCGACGCGCCGTCGAACGATTCCGCTCATGCTGGGCCTCGGGATTCTCTCGTGGAGCCTTGGCGACACCATTCTGACGGCCGAGTCGGCGGGAGGTGGGACGCCCTCCGTTCCATCCTTCGCTGACCTGTTCTGGTTGGGCTTCTATCCCCTCGTCTACGTCGCGCTCGTGCTCCTGACGCGCAAGCATCTCAGCCGCGTCGGTGCGGCGACGTGGCTCGACGGCGCCGTGGCCGGCCTCGGCGCGGCGGCACTGTGCGCATGCTTCGCCTTCAACAGCGTCCTGCATTCTGTGGGTGGTAACGCCACGACGGTAGCGACAGACCTCGCCTATCCCATCGGCGACGGCCTGCTGCTCATCCTCGCGGTTGGAGGCACTGCAATCATTCCCGGTCGAAAGCCGCAGTGGCTCCTGCTTGCGTCCGCCATCGGCGTGACGGCAATCGGCGACACGTTCAATCTCTTCGCAAGCTCAGGGACGACGTCGCATCTCGGTGCGATCTTCAACGGGATCGCCTGGCCGATCGCGATTCTGCTGATCTCGGTTGCGGTCTGGGTCCGTCCCCTCGTCGCCAGCCCATTGGCACCGTCTGCGAGCGCCGGGTTTCTCCTTCCTGGCCTGGGCGCATGCGCCGGTCTCTCGATTCTGTTGGTCGACACGCTGCATCAGGTGAGCCCGGTCGCAATCAGCCTTGCCACGGCGACCCTGATCACCGTCGGCGTTCGGTTGGCGCTTTCCGTGCGCCGACTTCGATTCCTCACCGAAATGCGTCACCGGCAGGCGATCACGGATCAATTGACCGGTCTCGGGAATCGCAGACAGCTGTTCAACCTGCTGGATGCCTTCTTCGCCGATCAAGCCGACACGGAGATCGCCGGGCGCCATCTTTCGCTGCTCTATGTCGACCTCGATCATTTCAAAGAGATCAACGACTCCTTCGGTCACGCTGCCGGAGACGAGGTGCTGAGGCAGTTGGGGCCACGTTTGACCAGCCGGCTTCGTGCCACCGACTTCCTTGTCCGCGTCGGAGGAGATGAGCTCGCCGTTCTCATCATGGATACGGACTCGGACTACGCGGTCGCTGTCGCCCAGCGACTCGTCGCCGAGCTCGAGCAGCCCTTTGAGCTCGACAAGCTCAGCGTCCGGATCGGCGCGAGCATCGGCATCGCCAGTGCACCAACCGATGCCAACGACAGCGTCTCGCTCCTGCGATGCGCGGATCTCGCGATGTACCGCGCCAAGGTCGGCAGGTCACCGTACGAGACCTACCGGCGCGACCTCGATGACGAGGGCAACCGGTTGCGGCTCGTCGACGAGTTGCGACATGCCATACAGACTCGTGAGCTCGAGGTGTATTACCAGCCCCAGATCGACCTGATCACCGGGAAGATGTCGGCGATGGAGGCGTTGGTCCGCTGGCCGCATCCGCGCGTCGGGCTGATCCCTCCGCTCGATTTCCTGCCGCTCGCCGAAGAAGCCGGTCTGATGCAGTCACTGACGGCGCTCGTTCTCGACCAGGCAGTACGGCAATGCGCGGCATGGCGGGCTGCCGGTCGGGATCTCACGATCTCAGTCAATGTCTCGGCGAGCAATCTCCTCGATTCCGGGTTCAGCGAATCGGTCATGGCGACACTGGCGGCCCATGATGTTGCCCCGTCGTCGTTGATTCTCGAGATCACAGAGACCACCATCATCAGGGATTTCGATCTCTGCAAGGCCGTCATTGAACAACTCCGCAGCCTTGGACTGGGTGTTTCCATCGATGACTTCGGCGCCGGGGTGACGTCGCTCGCGTATCTGGGAAGCCTCGCCGTCAGCGAACTCAAGCTCGACCGCAGCTTCCTGACTCGCCTCGCGACTGGCGACACGGAGAGGAATCTCGCGTTGGTCAGAGCGACGATTGCACTGGGCCACAAGCTGAATATGCGCGTCGTCGCCGAGGGAATTGAGGATGTGGAGGCGCTGAACCTCCTTGCCGCAATTGGTTGCGACATGGCCCAGGGCTACTACATCAGCCATCCGATGCCGGCGCGAGAGCTCGGCCCCTCGGGGTCGGTGTACAGCGATGTCGCCGAGTCCGATAACGCTGTTGCGTGAGCCGGCGCTCTTCGCTGGTTGGTGCAACCACCACGCCGTCAAGGTGGTACCTGCTCGTCACCAGATCCCGGGAATCAGGCGTTTCGTGCGACAGGCGACACCACTGCGGGTATGAGCGTTGCCACAACCATGCCGGGAATTGTCGAGGTTTCCGGCGGTGGCGCGCCCGCGTGACACGGCAAACAACAAGCTGAGGGCCGCCTCCAGCGTTTGGAGACGGCCCGCTCTTTTGCGAACGACGTACCGGTGGATCAGTGGCGGGGGGGCGAGCATCAGGAGTTGCTCAGGCCGCCCGCCACGAGACGCCGCTCGCGAACGCGGCGCGCCGGGCGCCGGGTCACGAGCCGCCAGAAGGTCCGGATGCGGTCGATGTTCGGCACCGCGAACATCCCGATCGCTACAGCTGCGCAGGTGCCGAGTGCGAGGTCGATGTTGAGAAGGATTGCGTCCGTCGTCATGTCAAGGTCTCCTTGTCAGTGGTGGTTGATTCGACACTGACGACGCTAACGACGGGCGCTGCGAGCCTCCTTGGACATTTCTGGGATTTCTCTCAGTCTTATGCCGCTCACGATCCGGCGATCTCCGATGCCGTTTCGTATTCCGTGGGATCTGTCACATGCGCCTGTGCAAATGCCTCACGACGTTCGAAGCAGGTCCCGCAGGTACCGCAGTGCATCGCACCCCCCCTGTAGCACGACCAGGTTCGCTCGAAGGGCACGTTCAATTCGCTGCCGAGCCTGACGATGTCGGTCTTTGTCATCGCCAGGAACGGCGTGATGATCTCGATGCTGGCGAGTCCTTCGACGGCCAGGTTGACCATCGACTCGAACGCACGCACAAATTCCGGACGGCAGTCCGGATAGATGAAGTGATCTCCTGTGTGCGCGGCAAATGCGACGGCGCCGGCCTCGCGAGTCACGGCGAGTGCGCACGCGATGCTGAGCATGATCGCGTTCCGATTCGGCACCAAGGTGATCCTCATGCTCTCGTCGGCGTAATGGCCGTCCGGAACCGCCACGGTGTCGTCCGTCAGCGCCGACCCGCTCAGAACGCTCGTGAGTCCCGCCGCATGCAGATCGATGAGCGTCCACGGTGCGTCAAGGTCCGCCGCCATCCGCTCTGCGAACGCCAGCTCCTTGCGGTGTCGCTGGCCGTAGTCGAACGAGATCGCAGTGAGTGCGTATCCCTTCGCCCGAAGCGAGTAGGCCATGGTTGTCGAGTCCAGACCACCGGACACCAGGAGGACCACGCGACGCTCGGCAATCACCGTGTTGCTGCAGTTCGGCCGGGCACGATCGACCGATTGTCTCCGATGCAACCACTGCAGCCGATTCGGGTTGCGGGTCCGGAGGTCGTACCCTACAGTACTACTATCATATAATCTGCCTAGTTGAGTGTAGCTAGGAGATTGAGGCTGTGTTGACACTGATCCTGATCATCGTTCTCGTATTGCTCATCATCGGCGGTGGCGGCTACTTCTGGCGGTCACAGTGACGGGTCGTCAGGGGGGTCGCGCATGAAGCGGCTGCTGCGGGGCGCAGTCGCCGGAACCGTGGCCACTGCGCCGATGAGCGCCGTCATGATGGGCGCGAAGCAATTCGGGCTCATGGGTGGCATGCCTCCCGAGAAGATCACCGCGAAGGTTCTCAAGCGGAGTGGCATCCGGCCGAGCTCAGAGCAGCAGGACGCTCTCGCAACCGTGCTCCACTTCGCCTTTGGCACGGCTGCGGGAGCGGCCTTCGGTGTGGTCGCACCCAAGCGCGCGATCGCTCGTGTGCCTCTGGGCATGGCATACGGAGCGTCGATCTGGGGTGTCAGCTACATGGGATGGGTGCCGGCATTCGGCATCATGCCGCCGTCGCACCGTGACCGCCGTGATCGACAGATGGTCATGTTTGCCGGCCACCTCGTCTATGGCGCGGTCCTTGCCATTCTCGTCGGAAGGCGCGCGGACCAGTCCCCATCAGAGGCCGATCATCAGGGATGACAAGCAAAGCGACGGTCGGGGTCAACCAGGCCGCTCATTCTCGGCCCGGGACCCCTTCCGCCGCTCACCAGCGGTTGATGTACCAGTAATACCAGCGGCCGCCGCTGTGTCAGCTCCTCCCGCCGGACATGAGCTGCCGCCAGCCTCGGACCTTGATTTCCACGCCATGGCGCTTCGCTGCCGCGCGAATCCTTCGCCATGCCCTGTCACGCTCCGCATCCGAGACGCCCTCGACTTGGTCGAACCTTGCGATGGCGTTGCGCACATGTGACGCATCGGTCAGGGGTTCCTTGCGCTCCGCAGGGAACGCGAAACGCTCGGCACCGAGCTTGTTGCGATCGCGCTCACGCAGCTCATGGCCGCGCTTCGGTGCCGCTCCCGTGCGGCTCGCACGCTGCGCGGCTTGCACGTTGGTCCGTGCCGCCTCCTTCTGCCGTTGCGTGGCCATCCGATGACCTCCCCGATACTTATAGCGAATCTATAACTAATAATGATGGCCAGGTACCGAAAATGGCAAGCGGATTCACAAGGGGATGATTGCCGGCGGAGCAGGAGTCGCCGGGGTGGCACACGGCCGGGCCCAGGCGACTCCGCTACAGGGCTACCGCGCTCCGGCGCCGACCTTGCTGAGCATCTCGAGGGCTGCTTTCGAGAACGCTTCGAGGTCGTCCGGCTGGCGCGATGTGATCAGGTCGCCGTCGACGACGACCTCCTTGTCCACGACGTTGGCTCCAGCCGCCCTGAGGTCCACCTGGATCGTCTTCCATGCGGTCATCGTCCGTCCCTTGACGACGCCCGCGGTGAGCAGCAGCTGCGGGCCATGGCACACGGCGAAAACCGGTCGCTCGCGATCAAAGAACGCCTTGGTGAAACTGACCATGCGCTCGTCGGCGCGCAGGTGATCCGGGGAATATCCGCCCGGGATGAAGACGGCGTCGAACTCGTCGGGCGACACCTCGTCGATGCTGCGGTCGACGCGAACGACCTCCTTACCCTGCTTGCCGGTCAGCCTGGCGTCGCGCTGGAGCCCGATCACCACGACCTGATGCCCCGCGGCGGTGAAGGCGTCGTAGGGCTGGCGGAATTCGGAATCCTCGAAATCGTTGTCGAGCAGGCAGGCGATTCTCATAGCCGTTCTCCTCGTGAAGGTTTGGTGGGTATCTCTGTGGAAAAGGGTAGAGCCGCAGTACCAGATTTCGTCTTCAGCCGGGCAGCAAGCGCGAGCGCGTTGCGGACGGCGTTGCCCGCCGTGTCGTTGTTGAAGTACACGAACGCATCACGCTCGAGACGGCTGAGCCGGTCTGCGCAAGCGGCGATCACGGTGCGTCCGTAGTTGCCGTTCCTGCCCCTGCCACCATGGAGGCGCAGATACAGCCACTCGGCGGTGCTCCACTCGGGGTTCTGCAGCCCTCCACCGCGGTCGGCCCAGACCAGCCCCGTTCCGTGGCTCTGAAGGATCTCCCTCACGTCTTCTGCGAACCACGATGGATGCCGGAACTCCACCGCCACCTTGACGTGATCCGGGAACGCCCCCAACGCACCGTCGAGCCGCGCATCGTCCCTGACCAGGGTGGGCGGCAGCTGCACGACGATAGGCCCCAGGTGCTGTCCAAGCCGCCCTGCGCGTTCCATGAAAAGATGCACCGGCCCATCGGGGTCGCGCAGGCCGCGGATGTGCGTCAGGTAACGGCTCATCTTCACCGCGAAGAGAAACCCGGCCGGCACCGATGCCTTCCATTTCTCGAAGTTGGCAGCTGACGGGAGCCGGTAGAAGCTGCTGTTCAGCTCGACGGTATCGAACACCTCGGCGTACCGTTGCAGCCATGCGCGCTGCGGGAGGCCGGTGGGGTAGATCCCGCCGCGCCAGTCGGCGTACTGCCATCCCGACGTCCCGATGCGGATGTGGTGCGCCACCAGACTGCCCGCGACCGCCCCTCAGTCGAATCGGTCGACATAGCTGACCCGATGCGGGCAGAGCTCGTCGAGCAGCGCTCCCTGCCAGGTCATCAGCGCATCGTGGAGCCTGGCCCCTGATCGTGCGGTCCAGACGGCCGCAGGTGCGGGAACGGTGAGAGTGCGTGCGAGATCGGCGATCCGGGCTCTCACACCCTCGGGCACGACGCCTTCGGCCTGCAGGTTCTGGGCTTCGACTGACTCGAGCACGTCCTCGAAGTCCTGGAGCCGGCGGGCGCGCTCGTGGCGCTCCTGGACGAGAGTGCGGGCGCACGCATGAGCGAGACTTCCTTCCTGGATGGCGCTGGCGATACCCATGTGGACGTGACCTCTTGGCTGTCGGTAAAAGTGATAGTGATCCTATAAGTATTGCATCGTGGAGTCAAGTCGCCATTTGGGTGGGACACCAGGGACCCAATCGGTCTGCTGCATGCCCCATTTACGGTGCACGCGACTAGAATCGAGACCATGATGATCGGGCACTACATCGAATGCACCCTTGATCCATGCGGCGACGCGCTGGGTCGCGAACGTGGCCGTTGAGGTGTTGGCTCCGATGTCGGAGCGAATGCTCGACCTGGACAAGCCGCTGTACACAATCAGTGTTGCTGCAGAGATCCTCGCGTCGCACCCGCGCACGCTGATGATGTACGAGACCATGGGTCTCGGCGTCCCGGCGCGCACTGCGACCAACCGGCGCCGCTACACGCAACGCGACATCCTCACGCTGAGTGCAATTCAGCGGCTCACCCGGCAGCACGGGCTGAACATTGCCGGCGCACGTTATGTCATCAAGTGTCTGCAACTCCTGGACGCGCACAGCATTCCGCGTCCGCCCGAGCTTGCCGGAATCGACCTGGAGCACGTCCGGCTCTAATCGCGGCGGAAGTCGGTACGGCACAGGTGCATTCGCGGCGAGCGTCCCCGACGCCGTGAGGGAGTATCTCGGTCGCGAGAACATTGCCATCCTCGACGAGGAGATCGAAGTGTTCAGACGCAGGCTGCATGAATGGACGAACGGTACAGGGCAGCGGTGAGCGAGGTTTCGCCCCAGCGCGATCAGGACAACAACCCTGACAATGGCACGCCAGACGCCGAAGTGGCGGCGCTCGAGCAGGTGCAGCCGGATCGGTTGCTGGAGGGTGAGGACGAGAGCACCCAGCACCTCGAGGACGCACTCCACTGGGTCAAGGTCTACATGGAGTTGCTTGAATTCAAGCGCTCGATTCTCGCGACAGCGGAGGAGCACGTCGGCACGATGGATCCCGACGCCGGTGCGGAGGTGCAGAAGACCGACCTCAAAGCCCTCCACGCCGAGACGCTGCGATTCGAGCGGCGGCTCTTGTACTGGCGTGGGAGGGTCGTTGCACTTCAGGACCAGACCGGACAGAGCACCGGCTGATCCGCAGCGTCGTCAGCTGATCTGCAGGCCGTTCCAGCTGAGCAGCGCGGTCCAGTCGTGCTCGAACCCGAGCGTCGACGGAGATGCCGTCGCGAGCTGCAGGTGCTGCGCAGCCACTGCGGGGAATTCGAGCCACAACGACGTGAGGATGCGCAGCTGGTGGCCGTGGCCGAAGAGCAGGACGTCGCCGTCGATTGAGAGCACTCGCCGGATCACCCGTGCGGCGCGGGTGGCGACGTCGGCGATCGTCTCGCCGCCGACCACACCGTCACGAAACAGATTCCAGCCGGGCCGCAGCTGCTGAATCTCAGCGCTCGTGAGCCCCTCGTACTCGCCGTAGTCCCACTCGAGGAGATCGGGATCGACCACGGCGGGCTCCCCAAACCCGGCGAGCTCGCATGTCTGCCTCGCGCGCTGCAGCGGGCTCACAAAGACCGCCGCAAACGCAAGACCCGCGAGGCGTGCGACCAGCGCCTGCGCCTGCCGGCGTCCCTCCGCCGTGAGCGGGAGATCGGTACGCCCGGTGTGACGCTTCTCCAGGCTCCACTCGGTCTCGCCGTGGCGCACGATGACGATCCGCTGCGAGGTGCTTGGCCGCCGAGCTTCCACGAGGTGCGACTCTAACCGGAGCGTTCCGCGGCGGCGGGCTCAGACTCCGGCTTGGTGCCGATGACACGCCACAAGCGTTCAGCGACCGCGGCCGTGAGCGCGTCCGGGTCCTGCGCGCGCTGGTCCACCCAGAAGTGGCAGCGCAGCAGCGGTACCTCCCGGTCGAGCGTCGGCTCGAACACGATTGCGGGCTTCGCCTCGATCCCGGGGACCTCCTGGATAGCAGCTCGTGCGCGGCGCATCAGCTCATCGAGATCGACGTCAGCGGATATCCGGACACCCACGGTGAGCCGGCGGGTGTCGTAGTGGGTCGTGTTGATCACGATCCCGGTGAACACGGTGAGGTTCGGCAGAATCGCAAGCTCGCCGACGCCGGTGCGAAGCGTCGTGGTGCGCAGCGTGATGTTCTGCACGGCGCCCGTCTGGTCCATGACGGTGATCGTGTCGCCGAGCCGGAAGGGCTGTTCGAGCAGCAGCCAGATTCCGGCGAGCACATTGCGCAGCAGGTCCTGGAAGGCGAGGCCGATCGCAACGGTCCCGAGGCCCGCGGCGGTGAGGATCACCGCGACGTTGACGCCGTAGACAACGAGCGCGCTGATCACTGCGACCACGTAGGTGGTGACCGTGATCAGGTTGCGGACGAGTGTCCGCACCTGCCGGTCCGCTTTGCCCCGGCGCATCGCCCAGAGCACGAGCATCCGTGTCACACGGCCGACGACGTAGAGGATGACAAAGATCGCGATCGCGGCGAGCAGATGCTCCACGAGTGGGCCGGCAAGCCCGCTCTGATCGTGTGCCTGGATCGACCTGCAGACGAAGTCGAACCAGTTGCTCGAGTCGCACGTCTGGGCCGTGGCGATCATCGTCGCGCCGTACGCGTCTCAGGCCACACGGCGGGCGGAGCCGAAGCCGCTAGGACGACTCGGTGTCGTCGCCGGCGTCCTCGGCAGCCTCGGCCTCGCCCTCGGCCGGCGCAGCCTCCACCTCCTCGGCCTCAGCGGCGACGCGGACCTGCGCGACCTTGAGGACGAGTTCGTCGGGGTCGACACCGGTTGCGAGCGTCACGCGTTCTGGAAGCGGCACCTCGGCGAGCCGGATGCCCTGGTCGATCTCGGTCAGCCCGGAGATGTCGACGTTGAGCTGGGCGGGAATGTCCCCGGGCATGCACTCGACCTTGACCGACGTGATGATCTGCTGGAGGACACCCAGCTTGAGCTCTGTGACCGCCGGCGACTCGCCGACGGGGATCAGCGGGATCTCAACGGTGAGCTTCTCGCGAAGGTTCACCGCGAACAGGTCGACATGCATCAGCTGGGTGGTGCGCGGGTTGACCTGGAGCTCGCGGATCAGCACCTTTCGCGCTCGTCCTCCGTCGAGCGCGAGGTCGACGAGGTGGCTGTGGCCGGCGCGGTGCCAGACCCGCTGCAGGCTTCGAGCCTCGATCGAGAGCGGCATCGGCTCGACGTTGTGCCCGTAGAGGACCGCGGGTACCTCGCCACGGCGCCTGACGGCGTGCACGTGACGGCCCGTCTCCGTACGGTGGGACGCGCTGAGTTCGAGGGAAGTTGCCATCGCTGCCTGGTTACTCTACCGGCTCGGCAGTCGCTGCCGAATTCACCGCTGCGGCGATCGCGTCGAGGGCTGCGTCGACAGAGCCCACGCCGCGAGCGGGTTTCGCATCGGGATCGGCCGATGCGAGGGTCTCCGGCCAGGCGGCGGAGGCCGCCGCGATGAGCCGCCTGGCGGCCTTCGGGCTCCCGTCGGGGAGGACGAAGTAGGGCCACGCGACGTCGGACACCTCCCCGCCATCGCCGGGTGCGGAGAGGATCTCGAGCGCCCGCTCGAGGGCGGCGCGACGGACATCGGTGGCACCCGCCTCGACCTCGGCATGCAGGGCATCGTTGAGTCGCCCAGACATCGCGGCGATGTCGGTCTCGCGGCGCCGCGGTGGCCCGGTCTCCTCAGCGCCGTGGAGCATGAAGATGCCGCCGTTCCAGACCGTGCGCCATGTCTCCTCACCGTCGCCGCGGATCACCCGGCAGACCTCTTCGCCGCCGCTCACGTCCAGCCATGCCTGCCGGGCACCGTTGCTGCGCAGGAAGGTCAACCAGAGATCGAGGCTATCACCGATCGGTTCGAACGCCTGCCCGTCGACCCAGACGTATGACATCTTGCCGAACGTCGCGAACGCCGGGTGCCGCGGCACGACGCCCGCTCTCGCATCTCCCGGGTCGTTGACGAACCGCCCCGCGCGTGATGACGCGACCGCGAGGCAGAGCAGCCCGGGGGTCAGGCCGCCGCTCCCGCGCCGAAACGCCCCTTGACGTAGGAGACGGCCTCGTCGAGCGAGGTACCGGGCGTGAACACCTTGTCGACCCCGAGCTGCTCGAGCGCGGTGACGTCGGAGTCGGGGATGATCCCGCCGCCGAAGACGACGATGTCGGCCGCATCACGCTCCTTGAGGAGACGGATGATCTCCGGGAACAGGGTCATGTGGGCGCCACTGAGCAGGCTGATGCCGATCCCGTCGACGTCCTCCTGGATCGCCGCTTCGACAACCATCGCCGGCGTCTGGTGCAACCCGGTGTAGATCACCTCGACACCGGCGTCGCGGAGCGCTCTGGAGATCACCTTGACGCCGCGGTCGTGCCCATCGAGGCCGACCTTGGCCGTGAGAATTCTGATCTTGCGTGCGGTCGCCGGAGTGGCGGTGGCGTCCATCTAGCTTTGATGTTAGTGCTTGGGCGGGTGAACTTCGATGCGTTCAGCCGCTCTGGGGCACCGCGTCCAGGTCCGGCAGCGCGGCGACCGCGGCTTCGGCCAGGCGACGGGCCACGCTGAGCGCGCGATCGGCATGGGGAAGATGGTCGCGGTCGACGCTCGCCACGGCAGCGAGGCCGTCGCGCGCGCCCACCAGCGCCCCGGCGAGGCTGGCTGCGACGGCAGTACCGGATGCCGCGGCGGTGAGCACATCATCGAAGGGATTCTCAGTCGCGAGTGCGCAGATCGCTCGTTGGAGGGTCAGGCCTGGGTCTGGATCCGAAACGTCCATCGGAGGGCCACCCTCGACCACCCGGAGCCGGTCGAGCAGCGCCATGGGCGCGTCCTCAAGCAGCGATTGGCGAACGCGGATGAGCGACGTGGCCAGGTCGAATCGAACCAGATCGGCGATCAGCAGGGCGGCTGCGACCGCGGTCACGGCGGTGCCCTCATCGGCGCCTGCCATGGCGACACAGCGGTACGCGTCGCGACGCAGCCGGGGGCGGTCAAGCGGGCTGAGCAGCCCGAATGGGAGTGCGCGGAGGAGCAGGCCGGCGGCGCCCGCCCGTGACGGGCGCTCGAGTCCGCGTTGGCGCAGATCCGCATCGTCGAAGCCGCCGCAGGCGGCGGCCGACTCGGCGACGCCGACCAGGTCGGCGGTACCGGCCGCGGTGCCGGCGGCGTGCTCACCTGCGAGGGCGCCGATGAAGCTCGCTTCGATCCGGCCGGGAAGATCGTCGATCAGCGTCATCAGGCAGAACGCTATCCTTTCGAACGATGCCGACGTCGGAACGCGCTGCCGCCGCCGTCCGTGCGATCGCCCGCAGCGGCGTGCTGCGCGCGGCCCCCGGGCTCCTCGACCAGAGCCGCTGGCGTGGCCCGAGACCTGCCGCCGTGCGCATCGAGCGGAGCCGCGTCCACGGCGAAGACGGTGTGGTTGCGGACCAGACCGCCCTCACGCTCTGGTTCGGCGAGGGCCCGTCACTCTCGGGTGTGTCTGTTCGTGGCCGGGCGACACGGGTCGCGGTGAGGACGCTCGCAGGCGTGGTCGCCACAGTGGCGATCGGCGCTGCGACCGCGTTCGTCGCCCGCCAGGAGGCGAGCCGGCCGGTAGCTGGTTCCCGCCTCCTACTCCGCGAGCCAGGGCAGGACAGCCGGTCCTGAGATCCGCGACCGTCGGGACACGGCGCGAAGCTCGTGCCCATCGGTGACCAGGACCTCACGCGAACAGGGGTTCATCGCCTCGCGCCACTCCCGGAGCACCCGTCGCCGAAACCGCTCGGCTGAGGGCAGCGATGCAGGCAGCGCGAGGACGACGCCCCGGTCGGGTACGCCGAGGAGCACGTCGCCGCCCGCACGTTCGACGAATGCCGCGAGCACGCGGGGCGCCAGGAGCAGGCTGCCCTGGAACAACGCATCTGACGCGACCCGCCACCCGTCGGCGGGAATACGATCCGTCTGCGCGATGCGCGCGACCAGCGAATCGAAATGCTCGGCGGTGTTGGCTGTGGCTGCGCGCCGCACGTCCTCGTCGGTCAGACCGACCGACGTCCATTCGCTGCGGGGGACACCGCGCATGATCGACCCGGGAAGCTCTTCGGCGACGAACGCCGTCATGTCGGCGGCGACCGCTGCACGGAGCAGGTCACCGACACGTCCGTGACTGCCGAGGAAGCGGTCGTTGCGCACGCACCAGAGCAGCCGTGACGTCGACAGCGCCATCGCAGGCTGTGGCGTGAGCTGATGTTCGACAGATGCCACGTACTCACCGATCAGCGCGGCCACCCTCTCGGGCTGCCGCTCACATGCGTGGTGGAGCGGCGCAAGCGGCAGCATCAGGTCGAGTCCTGAGCCGGTGACATGCAGCGCGAAACGCCCGGCGTCCACCTCGACCATCGCGCTGCGATAGCGCGAGGTGAGTTGCAGGCGGATCCGCTCCGCGAAGGAAGCCCGATCCATGCGCGCTACTGGGTTGCCGCGGCGAGCCGGGATCGCAGCAGCGTGATCAGTGATTCGTCGCCACGGCGCGTCAGCCGGTCGACGGGCACGCGTCCCCACAGGTACAGGAACAGCTCGCCGGGATCACCGGACAGCGTCGCATTGGGAGATGTTCTCCGGCCGGGCGTGACCACGGTGCGCGTGTTCTCGAGCACCACGGTCCAGGCCGCGTCTGCGGCAAGCAATTCGACCGTCCCGGTGGTCGCACCCGCGGTTCCATCCTCCTCGTCGCCGGCCAGCATGATGGTCAGAACCTCGTCGATGCCGTCGACGGCGAGCGCGGCGTCGATCGCGCTCGGCGGCCCGAACTGCGACTCGACATCGACGCGATGGACGACCGTTTCCAGCGCCATCCGCCGGTACCAGAACCCGACGGTCTGGTCGGGTTCCCACCACGACCACGCGTGCTCCTTCGGCGAGTGCGCCGCAAGCTCCGCGAGCAGTTTCGCGTGTTCGTCGGCGAACCATTCGACGGTGTGCTTGCCGAACGGTTCGTCGGTCACCCATTCACCGTCGTTGGGTCGTCGCCCGAGGCGCATCGCCATGACCTTATGGTCATACACCGTCGCCAGATGCGCGACGACCTCGCGAACGTCCCACGGCGGACACACCGGCACGGGACGATCCAATCCGCGCGGCGCCACAGCAGCAATCAGGTCGCCGTCCGCCCGAATGTGATTGAGATACCCCCTGAACTCCACCTGCCTACGCCGCTCCTCGCTTCGAGCTCACGTAGTCGACGAGGACATAGTCACCCAGCCGATCCGGGCTGATGAAGAACGCGCGTCCACGGTTGAGCCGGGTCATCTGATTCACGAATTGCACGAGATGATGATTCGACTCGAGCATGAACGTGTTGATGACAATGTTCTCGCGCGTGCACCGTTTGACCTCGAGCAACGTCTTGTGAAACGTCTCCGGCAGCGGCGGATAGAAGAACACCGGACGCCCGTTCTCGATGTGTGCCGTCGGCTCCCCATCACTCACGATGATGATCTGTTTGTTCTCCCCGGGATCCTTCGCCAGCAACCGCCGCGCCAGCATCAGGCCATGCTGCATGTTGGTCCCATACACGTACTCGTTCACCGACAAATGCGGCAACGCAGACGGCTTGATCTCCCGCGCCAGATCACTGAACCCGATGATGTGCAAGGTATCCCTGGGATACGCACTGCGTATCAATGAATCCAGCGCGAGCGCAACCTTTTTCGCAGCGTAAAAATAGCCGCGCAGCGGCATCGACCGGCTCATATCAAGCATGAGCACCGTGGCCGACCGCGTCAGCGTATCCGACCGATGCACCACAAAGTCCTCTGGCAAGAGCCGAGGCACAGAACGCCGCGATGCTCGCTGAACGAAGGCTGGTGGGGATTCCGGCGGAGGCTGAATAGTCCGGTTTGAAGCCGGAGCCGGGATCCCCGCCGGCCGTGTGTCACGCTGATCGAAATCGCGGTCGTTGGCATCGGCTTCGCGTCTCACCGCGTTCATGAGCGTCTCACGCACGTCGAGGTCGAACACATCCCCGAATTCGTATGGCTTGGTGTCCTCCTCGCGGTCCCCACCCTGTCCGTGACGCGACACCGGATGGTCCCCGAAGCGATCGCGACGCAGGCGCGCGAAGAGATCGCCGAGCGCCTTCTGTCCGATGCGCCGCAGGCCCCGGGCGGTTAGCCGCATCCCTTCGTCGTCGCGCTCGATGAGCCCACGCTGCTCGAGCTGATCGGTCATGCGCTGGAGACGCGAGAGGTCGCGCGCCGCATTGTCGCCGAGGACGTCGCGCAATGCTTCCTCTGTGGCGCTGTCGAGGGGTTCACCGCGGTACATGCCCCGCAGCCCGCGCTCGAGTTCCTCGATGGACTGCAACCGATCCATGACGCCCATCGCCTCGTCAAAGGGCAGCTGTTCGTTGCCGAAGAAGGAATATCGCTGGCCGAGATGACGGCGATCGGAGAGGAGCTCGAGTCCGCTCATCAGCTCAGCGAGCTGCGCCTGCAGATCGGGATCGCCGAAGGTGGCCGAGATCATCTCCTCGAGCTGGTGGCGCATCTCAGGTGAGAGCGACTGCATCAGCGAGTCCATGCGTGCCATCTGCGCCGCGAGCTGGGCGAGGAACTCATCGAAGGTTGCGGGCGCGTCGGGAAACATCGAGCCCCACTTCTTCAGGAAATCCTCGTAGTTGTGCTGGAGCTGCGCGTCGGGCACGCCCTCGAGCTTCTGGCGCACCAGCGCATTGAGGTCGCGCGCCATCTCGCGCAGGGCACTGACGTCCTGCTGCGACATCTGGCCCATCTGCTCGGCCATCTGCTTGAAGTACGTGTTGACGACGTTCTGCTTGATCTCCTCGAGCAGCTTCTGAAACGCCTGCTCGGCGCGCTGGTCCATGAATTCATAGCCCTGCAGCTCGCGGATCACCCCGCCCGGCTCCTGGGGCAGGTTGTCGAGGTGCTCGCGGCGCTTCTTCGCCACGCGCTCGAGAATCCGCTGCGCACTGCCGTCGGTTGCGCTCTTGACGCGCTCGTCAATCCCCTGGCGCTCGAGGCGAAGCACGTTGTCGAGCTTTTCCTCGATGTCCTTGAACACGTCGTCGAGGCTGTAGCGCTCCAGCTGTTTCTGCCGTTGCTTGCGCAAACGCTCCATCAACTCCTCGAGCCCCGCGAACTTGCGTCCGTCACGATCACGCCATCCCTGGCTGAGCAGACGGCGTAACGCCGTCTCAAAATCCCAACCGTGGAAGACGTCTTCGCTCAGGCGGTCGAAGAGCGCGTCGGCATCATCGCCCAGTGGATCCTGGCTACCGTCCCAGATGCTGAAGCGGTGCTGACGGAAGTGTCGCCGCGGCGCCGCGAGCGGTTCATCCTCCATAGACCGCGCTTCCCTCGAGTGCGGTCTTGTTGAGGCGTTTGCCGAGATGCAGGCCCTCGAGCACGAATTCGAGTACCGCGACGCGCATCGCGTCGCTGTCGGGCTCTCCGAGGCGCTGGCGAGCGCGCTCGACGCCGGCGAGCTCGGTGAGCGCCTGTGCGTAGTCGGAAATCGGGTGTTGATCGCCGACCTCGACGGTGAAGCCGCCGCGTTCGAAACGCTGCACGAGGTCGCTGAATTCCTGGACGGTGAAGTGGCGTCGGAAGACGTTGTTGCAAGCGGTCCGCATCAGCTTCTCGAGCACGGCGCCGTCGTCGCCATCCTCCCAGGTCTCGAGCTCGATCTTTCCGGCTGTCGATGATGTGAGTGCGGGCAGATCGCTGATCCGGGCGACCGCCTCCCGCTCGCCGGTTCGCAGCGCGCGGCGAAGCGCTCCGGCGGCGAGGTTCTCGTAGTTCGCGGTGGTGAGCCGGACCGATACGCCGCTGCGCTGGTTCACCTGCGGGTGGCGCCGTGCGACGTGCGACAACTCGGCGACGATCTCCTGCATGAATCCGGGGACGGTCACCGGAACCGGCATGTCGTCGAACGTCATGCGCTCCTGCTCGGCGATGGCGATCTCGTCGTCGAGGGTGTGCGGGTAGTGCGTGCGCACTTGCGCACCGAAGCGGTCCTTGAGCGGCGTGATGATGCGCCCGCGGTTGGTGTAGTCCTCGGGGTTTGCAGTCGCAACCACGTACACGTCGAGGGGGAGACGCAGGCGGTAACCGCGGATCTGCACATCGCGCTCTTCGATGATGTTGAGCAGGCCGACCTGGATGCGCTCGGCGAGATCGGGGAGCTCGTTGATGGCGAAGATCCCCCGGTTGGTACGCGGGATGAGCCCGTAATGGATGGTGAGCTCGTCGCTCAGATAGCGTCCCTCGGCCACGCGGATGGGATCGACCTCGCCGATCAGGTCGGCGATCGACGTGTCAGGGGTTGCCAGCTTCTCCGAATATCGCTGCTCGGGGGTGATCCACGCGAGCTCGGTCGCATCTCCGTAGTCGGCCACCAGGTCGCGGCAGCGACGGCAGATCGGCGCGTACGGATCATCATTGATCTCACATCCCGCGATGGCCGGAACCGCGTCGTCGAGCAGGGTGATCAGCGCCCTGATGAGCCGCGATTTCGCCTGCCCGCGCTCGCCGAGGAGGACCATGTCCTGGCCCGCGAGGATTGCGTTCTCGATCTGCGGGATCACCGAGTCGTCGTATCCGCGGATGCCGCCGAACAGTTCCTCGTGGTTGCTGAGCTTGCGGATCAGGTTGCGGCGGAGCTCGGTCCTGACGGGCAGGACGCGGTACTCCGCACGACGCAATTCACCGATCGTGGACGGGGCCTGGGACATCGCATCCCAAGCCTACACCGGGGCGGGGAATCGACTGCCGCGCCCCGCCAGGGTCGCGCTGGTTCTGCGGTCGAGCGACTGGCGGGCCGCGGCCACGAGACGGCCGGCGAGCTGCTGCTCCTGACCGAAGTGCAGGTGGATAAACGACGCGAGCACGAGGGGATCGGTCCATCCCTCACAGCCCATTGGCTCGCCATCGCAGTCGTGCATCGTGTACGCCGGGTTGAGGCAGTCGCCGCCCGACAGCATCCGGCTGAAGTGGAACTCGTGCCCGCGAAGACGCGTCCCGACCGGACCGAGCATCGACGACGTCGCAATGCTGAGGTCGCGATAGCCGCGGTGCAGCGTGCCCGCCTCGAGCGCGATGTCGATCGGGATGATGTCCGCCATGTGATGGACGGCGCCGTCGCTGGTGCGCAGCGACCGAGCGGAATACTGCAGCCCGAATCCCTCCGCGTAGACGGGAACGCCGTGGGCCCGGGCACGCCTGAAGGATTCGATGAACGGCTGGTTGCCCGCGAGCCTGGACACGTATGCCTCGGAGATGCCACCGCCCATGTAGACGAGACCGAGGTCGCGTGGCAGGGCGGAATCTTCGAGCGGCGAGAAGGTGACGATCTCCGCGCCGGCGGCTTCGAGCAACTCGAGATTTTCCGCGTAGTAGAAGGAGAATGCGTCGTCGAAGGCCACGCCGATGCGCACCGGTTGCTCGGTGGGTTGATCGACGTGGCGCCACGGCGCGGGGCGCACGGGATGCGCTCCCTCCATGAGCCGTTCGATGAGGTCGAGGTCGCAGTGGCGGCTGACCGCCTCACCCAGCTCCGTGATCGCCTCGTCCACGTGCGGGTTCTGGAGGAGCGGCAGGAGCCCGGTCCGCAGCTCGGGGATGCGCACCGACTGGATATGGGGGAGAGCGCCGAGCACCGGCATCCTTGCAAGCGACCAGACGGCGTCCTCGATGACGCGGCGGCGGTAGTCATTGGGGACGTCGTTGAGGATCACGCCGATCACGCTGCCGGCTCTGTCGAGCTGCTTGATCCCCAGTGCCGCCGCCGCAGCGGTCTCGCCCATGGCCCATGCGTCGACCACCAGCACGACCGGCGCCGCGATGATGCGCGCCACCTCCAGCGTGCTTCCCGGGAACTCGTGCGGAGCGGATTCGGAGGATTCCGGTGCCATGCCATGGCCATCGAGCACACCCATGGCTCCCTCGACGATCGCACGGTCGGCGCCGAGTGACCCATGGGCGAACGAGCGGCGCACCCCCTCGTGTCCGAGAAGCCAGGAATCGAGGTTGCGACAGGGCCTGCGGCTTGCATGCGCGAGATACGCCGTGTCGATGAAGTCGGCGCCGACCTTGAAGGTCTGGACGGTGTGGCCGCGTGCGCGGAGCGCGGCGGTGAGACCCAGGCTGATCGAGGTCTTCCCGGAACCCGAACCCAGGCCACCAACTACGAGCCGAGGAATCCCGACATCCTCGAGCATGATGTGCCTCCGGATACGCGTTGGTCTGCTTGCTCTCTCGCCGGCAGGCTCGGCGACGTTCGCCAGGCCCGCGCACCCGACGCTAGCACCGGCGGTCGGCCGGGGCAAGTGCAGAAGTTGTAACGGTGCCTTGGGTCGCGACGTGGCGGAATCCCCAGGGTTCGCCGACGCCTGTGTGTGCCTCGACCAGAACCTGTTCCTTCAGCACGGCATCGCGCACCCTGTCAGGAAAGCGAACCGACGATACCGCCACCAAGTCTGCCGTTGATACTAAGGCCCCGCGATGTCCAGCCGGTCACCGCGCAGAGTCCCCGGTCCTGTGAACAGCACGAGCCCCGATGGGTTCGTGATGGTGACGCTGAAGTGACCTTGGAAGTGGGCACCGTTCTCGACAGAGGTAATCGAGGCGCGGATGGTCACGATGGTGCTCAGATTGCCCGACTTGTCGAAGTTGAATGTGCGGAATGTGAAGACGAAGGTTGCGTCGTCGAGGCGGCGCCATCCACCCACGCCTGTTGCCGGGCCGGGGCTGCCGCCGTCCACCTCCACCATGGTCCCGCCCGCACCGAAAGCCACAACGCCCGGGAACGTCGTGACGCCTTGCGGTGTGATGTGCACCTGATACGCGCCGACGATCACTTCATCGTCCGATCCGTTACGCGTTCCCGTCGAGGCGGATACACCGACCGGCAAGCCCACGGCTGCGATCACACCAAGCCCACCCACTCCCGCCGCTCGCAGTGCGTTCCGTCGGGTCACCGTTCCGGCTGCATTGACGTCATCGCGCTCAGTCATTTCCCAGCCTCCTGCAGGAAACCGCGTCCTCATACACCGTTAACACGCCGGACAACGCCGTTCGGGGTACTCGGAATGGTCGCCCGCTCCATGCGACCGGCCACCCCTCACTGGCCTCTCGGGCTCGCATGGTCGGCGAGAAGGATCCGCCTCGCACCATAGGGTCACGACGAAAGCGCAAGGCTGACTTTCGGTCGCCAAGGTTCCGCGGCTCGGCGTCTCGACGGATTAAATCAGCTTATGGAGCCGTGCCCCAGACCGGGCCTCGAGGGAAGACGTCGGTGCTCGGCGTGGGGTGCCAGATAACCGTTGGGTGGGAGCCGTCGGCACGCATGACCACGAGCCCGACGAAATGGGTGCCGTCCTGATACTGGTCGAAGACGATCATCGTGCCATCGGGAGACCAGGACGGGTTCTCCACCCAATCGGGGTCGTACTCGTGCGTGAGCGCGATCAGCCCGCTCCCATCACTGTTGACCACGTAGACGTTGCGCCCCGAGGCGGTATGGTCCGATTCGGGGGTACCGAACAAGAGCCTCGACCCGTCCGGCGACCAATGTGGTCTCGTGGCGTCCAGGAAGGTCGTCGGCGTGACCTGGCGAAGCCCCGTTCCGTCGATCCCAACTGTGTAGAGCGCTCCTTCGCCATCGGGAATCGCATCCCGAATGAAGGCAAGCTTCGTGCCATCAGGTGAAAAGCTCGGATACAGGTCGCCGCCGGCAGCGGACGCCGGTGGCGCTGTGATCCGAACAATGTGGCTCCCGTCGGCATTCATGAGATAGATTCCGCTCCGACGTCCGGTTAGGTCGAACCGGTCGAACGCGATCCGCGTGCCATCTGGCGAGATCGCAGGGCTTTCGTCATAGACATGGGTGGGCTCGAATGTGAGCTGGCGGATGGAGCCGCCATTGGGGTCCATCGAGTACAGGTTGCTCGACGTCCAGTCTGGATACGAAGCGCCCGGAGGGGAGGCTTCATAGAAAAGAATCCGATCACCCGTCGCCGTCCACGCTGGGTCCGCGTTCCCAGCGAACCCCTGGGTGACGGCGGTCAGCATTCTGAGGCCGGTGCCGTTGGGCTCAATGGTGCACAGGATGTCGCCCCCGTCTCCTTCGGGGCCGAACTCCAGAGTGAAGGCGATCTCTCCGTGCGCTGGGAGACTGCTCGTTTCTGTCGGCGTTTCATGCGACGAAGCCCTTGACGCACGCGGTGTATGGCCCGCTGTTGCTTCACCGGCACAAGCGCTGACGACAAGGGCGGTCGCCCCGCTGATCCATGCGCGTCGCCACCAGCTCATCGTGCCGGCGGTCCGATTGATTGAATCATCGGATCTGCCGGTGAGATGCATGCGCCGAGAGTGGTCACGGCAGGGGCTGCCAGGCCGGGCGGTCGCCGCTCATCACGCCCGGCGACGTCCGGGCGCTACCGTCGGCGTTCATCACCCAGAGGCTATGGGCCGTCACGACCGCGATCCGCGTGCCATCGGGTGACCACTCGGGGCCGCCCCAGGCGTTCACACAGCAGTTTGGGTACTGGAAGATGTCGGTGCGATGCGAGCCGTCGGGATGCATGAGCCACAACTGGAAATCAACGCCCGATCCTCGGGGCCACGGGTCGAGTAGATAAGCGATCCTCGAGCCGTCGGGGGACCAGGCCGGGTCGAGGTACGGACCCCCATCTTGGCCAAGCTCGGCCGGCGCTGCTTCGACAAGCACGGCAAACCCCGTGCCGTCGGGCCGGATGACGTCGATGTTGACAGTTGGGAAGACGGTCATTTGGTTGAGGTCCTTTGCAACGGCGAAGAAGGTGAACGCGATCCGAGTTCCGTCGGGCGACCAGGTCGGTTGCGTCGCGTTCTGGGCCGCTGGGAAATGGGTCAGCTGCCTAAGGTGAGAACCGTCGACGTTGATGAGGTGGAGCTGGAGGGTTCCACTTTGGTCATCTTCGGAGAAGGCAAGACGAGTGCCGTCAGGTGACCAGTCGATGTAATCGTAGGGACCACATCCCTGACACTTCGTGAGCTGCCTGGCCCGGCCAGTCGCAATGTCAAGAATCCAAATCGAATCCATTGCGTCAGAGCTGCCGCTCACGTTGTTGCCGAAACCGACGACACGACCCCGCAGGTATGCGAGCTTGGTGCCGTCTGGCGAGTAAGTTGGACTCGCGACCACGTCGCCGGCTGGGACGGAGAGGATCACGTGGTGGCGGCCGGTGGCTGGGTCGATCGCGACGAGGCTGTTGTCGACGCCCATCACGATCTCCCCGTTGTGGTGGAGAACAGCTCGCGACGGGGCCTCCGCGTTGGGTTGCGGTTCGGTGTGACGGCTCACGAATCTCCCCAGGGCGATGGGAATGGTCACAACGCCCACGACGACGGCAACCAACGCGACGGTGGCCAAAATGTCTCGCCCCCTTCCGCGCCTGCGGGAGATCCTTCCCGGTGCGGAACGTTTGGAGATCGCCGGACGCAGCGCGTCGGATCGAGGCCATAGTCGTCGACCCAGATCGTCGAGGTCGCGCTGAATATTGCTCACCCGTCGTCCGCAGCGAGCAGCGAACGCAAGCGAAAGCGTGCTCTCTTGAGATAGGCGGCGATCGTGTGGGGCGACTTCGACAGAGATGCGCTGATCTCGTCGATGGACATGCCGTCGCGGTGTCGCAGGATGAGTAGCAACCGGTCCTCTGGTGTGAGCCGCTCCATGGCCCATCGGAGCCAGAGCACTCGTATCTCGTCGCGTGGCTCGACATTGGGGGTGGAATCGGAGAGACCGACTTCACGCCTGCGCCGTCTCCACGCACCGATGGCTATGTTGGCAGCAACCCGGATGACCCAGAGGTCGGGCCGGTCGAGCGTCGACACGCGACTCCACCTCGTGTAAGCGCGCGCCATTGCCTCCTGCGTGGCATCCTCCGCGAGGGCTGCATCCCCCGTTGTGACCGCGATGATCGCGGCAATCTGCTGCGCAAAGGCTTCGAAGAAGTCATCGAAGTCGAGCACGCCCACCGCAACCTCCGCCGCCGCCGAACTCGCGAGAGTCGTCATACACAGTTAACACGCCGGACAACGGCGTTTGGGGTACTCGGAATGGTCGGCTCACCATCGTGCGACCATCCCTCTCATTGCAGCACCACCTGGTGCGTTGAGGCCCCAGAACTGGACAGCCTGAGCCTTCTTTCGGCGCGCCCGATGCCGCTGCCGGCGGGGAGCAGCGGAAGCTCAAGCTCCTTGCAAGCTCCTGCTCGTAACGACGCTCAGTACTTGCTCTCCGGACCGCTGTACAGTCGCACCCACCGCCGGAGGCGCAACCGCGGGCGGCAGCGGGACTTGTGGAGGACCGAGGTGGCCGGAAACCAGTGGCCGCTCATACGGGCTGAGCGGGTGGCTCTGATCGGGGACCTGGAGACCATCAGCGATGTGCAGTGGTCGACACCGTCGCTCTGCTCAGGGTGGACGGTCCGTGACGTGCTCGCGCACATGACCACCACTGCGAAGATGACCCCGGGACGGTTCTTCGGGAAGTTCGCGGGGACGGGATTTCAGTTCAACGCAATGAACGAGAAGGGCGTGAAGGAGGAATTGGGAGCGACCCCGGCCGACACCCTCGCGGGCTTCAAGGCACAGCTGGATCGGACCACGGGACCGCCAGGACCGCTTGACGCGATGGTCGCCGAGGTGGTGATCCACGGCGAGGACATCCGCCGGCCGCTCGGGATCGCGCGCAGCTACCAGCCAGAGGCGCTGACCCTGGTCGGCGATTTCGTGATCCGGGGCAACCTCCTGCTCGGCGGTAAGCGCAGGGCCACCGGCCTGACCCTGGTCGCGACCGACGCAGACTGGACCCGCGGAACAGGCCCGGAGGTCAAGGGGCCGCTCGCGTCGATGATCCTGGCGCTCACCGGTCGCAGGGCCGGCCTTGCCGATCTGACCGGCGACGGGCTCGCAACGCTCACCGGACGAATCTAACCAGGCGAAGCTGTCGCCACTGCGGCAACCGGCTGCCCGCTCAGGCTCACGGCTCGCGCGGGGCGCAGGTCGCGGAGCCGTGCCCGCACACGCTGGAACCCCTGGAAGCTGTCGACCTCGAGCCCGAAGCAGGCGTCGACCATCCTCCCTCGCGGGAGGTGATCGGCGAGATTGGGCTTGTTGAACGCGATCGCCTCGACGATGCCGGAACCGGTCGCGAGCGCCACCCGGACGTGCTGACCATCCGATCCGAAGGTCGACGTTCCGAGCACCCTGGCGCCGCAGACGGCCAGCAGCGGCGCCGGGTTGCCCTGCCCACTCGGCTCGAGCTGGTCCAGTGCCCGGCACAGCTCGGGCGTGACGTCGATCCCCGAGACCTCGCAATCGATGGTGAAGTCGCGCATGCGCTCGACGCCCGCGTTCTGCTCACCCACCGAGGCCGTGATCAGCTCTCGGAACTCGTCGAATCGAGAGGGATCGAGGCTGAAGCCCGCGGCAGCGGCGTGCCCGCCGTAACGGAGCAGCGACGGCGCGGCGCCGCCGAGCGCCCTGACGATGTGAACACCGCCGGCCGATCGTGCCGAGCCCTTGGCCTCGCCGGGGTCGAGGCAGGCGATGAACGTCGGCCTGGCATAGCGCTCGGCCAGCCGACCGGCCACGAGCCCGACGATACCCATCGGCCAGTCGGGATCGCCGAGCACGATCGCCGGGGCGTCGTCATCGATATCCGCGACGAGTTGCTCTGCCTGGGCGAGCGCGACTGCCACGGCCTGCTGGCGCAACCGGTTCTGGGTATCGAGGTCGACCGCGAGGCGCTCAGCCTCGTCCGGGTCATCGCAGAGGCACAGCTCGAGCGCCAGGCGCGCGTCCTCCATGCGGCCCGCTGCGTTGATGCGCGGTCCCACCGCGAACGCGATGTCGGTCCCCCTCGGGGGCGGCGCGATTCCGGCAACCGCGCAGAGGGCGCGGAGCCCGGGCAGGTCGGCGATTCGCGGCAGGCCGTCACGGACGATCACGCGGTTCTCACCGCGCAGCGGCATCATGTCGGCGATCGTTCCAAGCGCGGCGAGCCCGAGGGACGCCTCGGCACTGCCGTCGGGCACCAGACCTCTCGATTCGAGGGCCTGGACGAGCTTGAACGCCACGCCCGCCCCGGCAAGCCCGTCGAACGCATAGGTCGAGGTGGGGAGCTTGGGGTTGACCAGCGCGTCGGCCGGCGCCAGCTGAGGAGGCGCCCCACCGGGGGCGAGTGCCAGGTGATGGTCGGTGACCACCAGGCGCATGCTCGCCGGGCGGCCGGCCGCGGCCTCGACGCTGCTCGTGCCGCAGTCCACGGTGATGACGCAGCGGGCGCCGCGTGCCCCGAGCTCGGCGAGTGCAGCCGCGTGGAGGCCGTATCCCTCGGTCATGCGGTTGGGGATGTATGGAATGACCGCGGCTCCGGCAGCGCGCAGGGAGCGCGTGAGCATGGCGCAGGCGGTCACACCGTCGGCATCGTAGTCACCGTAGATGGCGATCGTGCCGTCCTCGTCGACGGTCGCCCGGATGGCGGCAACCGCCGCCTCCATCGCGGGAAGCCCGAACGGATCGTGGTACCCGCCGTTGACGTCAAGGAAGGCGGAGGCAGCGGCCTGGTCGAATCCTCGCGCCGCGAGCACCTGTCCGACGACCGGATGCAGCCCGGGCAGGGGCTCGGCGTCGCTCAACCGCCAGCGGCGCGGCGCCGGCTGCACCGGCGAGCCTCAGGCGCCCGAGACGGGGGGCGCCGGCGGGTTGCCGGGCGCGGCCGAGGGGGCGGGAGCTGCCCCGGGTGCCTGTCCATAGGTCGCGTTGGTGATGGCGCTGAAGTCGACCTTCGGCGCCTCGCCGACCACCGCGCGCTGCGCCGGGTCGATCTGGAAGAACTCGGCGTTCTGGAAATGGAACATGTTGGCGATCACGTTCGACGGGAACGCCTGGACGCGACGGTTGAACTGCTGGACGTTCGAGTTGTAGATCGCACGCGAGGCCTGGATGCGGTCCTCGGTGTCGGCGAGCGTCGCCTGAAGTTGCAGGAAGTTCTGATTGGCCTTCAGCTCGGGGTAGTTCTCCGCCACCGCGAAGAGGTGGCCGAGGGCCATCTGGAACGGCCCCTCGGCGGCGCTGGCGGCGGCAGGCCCCTGCGCCTGCAGCCCGACCGAACGGGCCTGGGCGACCTCCTCGAACACGCCACGCTCGTGAGCCGCGTAGCCCTGGACGGTGGAGACGAGGTTGGGGATGAGGTCGTACCGGCGTTTCAGCTCCGTGTCGATGTCAGCCCAGGCGTTCTGCACCGCATTGCGTTGGGAGACGAATCGGTTGTACGAGACCACCAACGCGAGCGCGATGACCACGATGATGACGAGGACCACGATGAGGGCTATCACGAAACATCTCCTTCGGAGCTGAGAACGAGTGCGGGTCCTAGGGTACCGCGGTTGGAGTCGCGATCAAACGCCGCACCGGTTCTCGCGCGGACGGCTGCGTTCAGGCGACCGTCCGCGCGCGAACGAGGGCGGGAATCCGTTCGACGATCACCGCGGTTGCGTCGAAGATGGCACCGATCTCGGCCACCGGCCGCCGGTGCGCGTAGACCATCAGGTACTCGGGTCCGAACACGACGTGATAGCCGTGGTCCAAGCCGAGCAATGTCTCGATCATCTGCGCGTCGATCAGCTCCACGGCAAACGCATCGTCGCTCGACTGCACGTTGAACCTGTCGTTGAAGTCGATGGATTCGAATCGAATACCCGGGGCGCCGACGGATCTCTCCGCGAGCGCGCCGATGGCGCTGCGTGGGGAGACCGTCACCTGGGGCATCTGCACGCCGAGCGTGGCGATGACATTGGAGAACGACACGGTGTTCTGGTTCTTGCCGTCCGAAACGACGTACGAGTAATCGCAGTACGTCACCGGCAGTCCGTTCCACTGTCCGCGCAGGACGTTGTGCCAGTAGCGGCGCTGTCCTTCCCGAAACAGGGAGTATCCGCAATCACCCAGATCCCAGTCGCTGCCGATGACGGTGAGACCGTGCGCGCCTGCAAACGTTGCGATGTCGCGGATGCGCTGCTGACTCGTGAAGTACGACACGAATCCGACCACGACAATGAAGATGAAGAAGAGGACGAAGAGAACCATTCAGCGGTGCGGTCTCGACAATTCGAGCGAATGCTCAGCCGTTCATGAGTTGGCGCAACACCAGGGGCAGGATGCCCCCGTTGCGCAGATACTCGACGTCGGTCTCACTGTCGAGACGGGACACGGTTTCGAACTCGATGTCGGCCTGCCCGGCGCGGCGCGCGCTCACGTGCACCGTCGAGCCGGGCGATGCGCTGGCGACACCGCGAATCGTGTAGAGCTCCGTGCCGTCGAGACCGAGTTTCTCGGCGTCCTCGCCGGGACGGAACTGGAGCGGGAGGATGCCCATCCCCACCAGGTTGCTGCGGTGAATGCGTTCATACGACTCGGCGATCACCGCGCGCACCCCTTGCAGCAGCGGGCCTTTTGCCGCCCAATCGCGCGACGAGCCGGAGCCGTACTCGCGTCCTGCGATCACGATGAGCGGGACGCCTTCGTGCTGATACAGCTCCGACGCGTCGAAGATGGTCATCAGCGCCCCGTCGGGAAGGTGCACGGTGAACCCACCCTCCTTGCCGTCGGCGAGCTGGTTGTGCAGCCGGATGTTCGCGAAGGTGCCGCGAACCATCACATCATGGTTGCCGCGCCGCGCACCGTAGGTGTTGAAGTCACGAGGCTCGACGCCATGCTCGCGTAGGTAGGCGGCCGCGGGACTTGTGCCCGCGATGCTGCCCGCCGGCGAGATGTGGTCGGTGGTGATCGAGTCGCCGAGGAGCGCAAGGACGCGCGCATCGATGATGTCGTCGGGAGGCTTCGGCTTCGGTGACATGCCGACGAAGTACGGTGGTTCGCGGACGTACGTCGACTCGGGATCCCAGTCGAAGAGCGCCCCCGTCGGGGACGGCAGCTGCTGCCAGTGCTCATCGCCGTCGAAGATCCGCGCGTACTCGCGCGTGTAGAGGTCGCTCCCGATGGCTGCACGCACCGTCTCGGTCACCTCGTCCGCGCTCGGCCAGATGTCGTTGAGGAACACGGGTTGCCCGTCGTGTCCGGTGCCGAGCGGGTCGCTGGTGAGATCGATGTCGAGGCGCCCCGCCAGCGCGTAGGCGACGACCAGCGGTGGCGAGGCGAGATAAGCGGCACGTACCTGGGGATGGATGCGTCCTTCGAAGTTTCGGTTGCCGCTCAGCACCGCCGCGACGGTGAGATCCTCCGCCTCGATCCGTTCGGCCACGGGCTCGGGGAGCGGTCCGCTGTTCCCGATGCAGGTCGTGCAGCCGTAGCCGACGAGGTTGAAGCGGAGCTGCTCAAGGGAGCCGAGCAATCCGGCCCGCTCGAGATAGTCGGTGACCACGCGCGACCCGGGTGCGAGCGACGTCTTGACGTACTCGGGGGGCATCAGCCCCCGAGCGACCGCGTTGCGCGCCAGCAGGCCGGCAGCCACCATCACCGTGGGGTTCGACGTGTTCGTGCATGACGTGATCGCCGCGATCACCACCGATCCATCGCGGACCTGGTCGGAGTCGGCGGGGCCGTTCGGGACGGGCTCCTCAGCCACCGATTCCGGGTCGATCCCGCCCTCTTCCTCGAGCCGCGACACCTCGTCTTCAGCGGAGGCATCGCTCGACGCCGGGTCGGCTCGCTGCGCCCACACGTTGGTGAACGACTCCCAGACCCGTGGCAGCGGGACCCGATCCTGCGGCCGCTTGGGACCGGCGACGCTCGGAACCACGCTGGCCAGATCCAGCTCCACCATCTCGCTGAAGGTCGGGATCTCCGAGTCGTCGGTGCGGAACATGCCCTGTTCCTTCGCATAGCGCTCGACCAGGTCGACGTGGTCCGGATCGCGGCCGGAACCGCGCAGGTACTCGAGGGTCCGAGCGTCGACCGGGAACAGCGACGCCGTGGCGCCGAACTCCGGCGACATGTTGGACAGGGTCGCTCGGTCCGGCACCGACATCGAGCTCAGACCGCTGCCGCAGAACTCCACGAACTTGTTGACGACGCCGTGGCCGCGGAGCAACTCGGTCAAGGTGAGCACGAGGTCGGTCGCAGTCGTCCCCGCCGGCAGCGCGTTCTGAAAGCGAACGCCCACCACGACCGGCGCGAGCAGGAAGAGCGGCTGGCCGAGCATGCAGGCCTCGGCCTCGATGCCGCCGACTCCCCAGCCGAGCACCCCGATGCCGTTGACCATCGGCGTGTGCGAGTCGGTCCCGACCAGCGTGTCGGGCACGGCCATGCGCACACCACCGATGTCACGCACCTGCACCACCTGGGCGAGGTATTCGAGGTTGATCTGGTGGACGATCCCCATACCGGGCGGGACAACCCGGAAGTCCTTGAAGGCCTGCTGCGCCCAGCGGAGCAGCGAGTACCGCTCCCGGTTGCGCTCGTACTCGCGGGCGATGTTGCGTTCGTAGGCCTCGCGGCTGCCGAAGGCGTCGACCTGCACCGAGTGATCGATCACCAGGTCCACCGGCACCAGCGGGTCGATGCGCATCGGATCGCCCCCGTCGCGGGCCACCGCGGAGCGCATCGCGGCGAGGTCGACGACCGCCGGGACACCCGTGAAGTCCTGCAGCAGGACCCGAGCGGGCATGAACGCGCGCTCGCGATCGGGGCCCGAGCCCGTGCCGTCCCAGCTTGCGATCGCCTCGACGTCTCCCTGCCGGACCGACGGGGCGCCGGAGTTGCGCACGCTGTTCTCGAGAAGGATCTTCAGCGTCACCGGCAAGCGGGAGACGTCACCGATGCCCTGCTCGGCGAGCGCGCCGAGACGGTGGTAGGAAACCCCCGGCAGCAGTTCCGCCCTGGTGCCGTAGGGATCAGCGTCAGCCATGACCGGCCCATCTTCGCATCCGGCGGCGGCGCGGGGCGGTGGCAGTCGGATGTGATTCGGTCGCGAGCTGCGAAACAGTCGGATTGACCACAACACTCGTGCCGCGCGGCTATTCTTCTCACTCCGACGGCACGTTTGCAGGGGATTTTGTGTGGCCAGCAGCCAGAGAACTGACATCCGCCCGGAGCACCAGCTCTATCACGAGTACACGACGGACGTCGACCAGGCTCGGACCAACGTGCACTACGAGCAGCCGCCCGAATTCTTCCTGCTCATCACCGGCGGCGAGTGGAACGTGTATTCGGCCAACGTGTGGGACCCGGGCACTGAGGATGACACCGCCTCACAGCAGGCAAAGCTCGATCTGATCGCCCGGCTCGCGGGTCTCCAGAAGGGCATGCGGCTCATCGACGTCGGCTGCGGCTGGGCCGGTCCGCTCACCTACCTCTGCGATACGTACGGGCTCACCGGCACGGGGCTGACGCTCTCGCCAACCCAGAAGGGCTACGCCGAGCAGCGCATCGCGGGGCGTGGCACGGGCGCGAAGATCGTGCTCAGCCACTGGGAGGATTACACGCCTGAGGAACAGGTCGACGCCATCTACACCGACGAGGTGATCGTCCATTTCTTCAATCTCTCCGGCTTCTTCACCAAGTGTCACGACTGGCTCAAACCCGGCGGTGTGATGATCAACAAGGAGCTGCACCTCAAGCATCCACGCCACGCCAAGCTCGACCGTGGCGGCGAGTTCGTCAGCCAGATCTATGGGGACACCGGCAACTACCGGACCCTTGCCGAGGAGCTGCGCCTCGCCAATGAGGCAGGGTTCGACATCGAGCGTGTCCACCACATCGAGCGGCGGCACTACGAGACGACCATCGATCACTGGCTGGCCAACATGCACAAGCACGCCGACCAGCTCAAGGAGATGGTCGGCGACCAGCACTACCGTGATTTCAGGGTCTACCTGCGGCTTGCCCGGCACATTCAGCGCAACGTGACCCTCGACGTGGTGGTCTGCCGCAGATTCGACTGAGCGGCGGCGTCGCGACTGCGAAAACGAGCCGGCGGCTGCGTCCGAGCATCTCTCGGCGCTGTATCGAGCGGTGTCACGCGGCTGGTCAGGTCGGGGTCGAGAGCTGCGCGAGATATGACGTGAGGTGGGTGTAGGCGCCGGTCGCGAGCAGGACCCCCAGCGCCACCGTGATCACGCCGCCCGCCAGGGTCAGGGGCCGGACGAACCGGTTGAGGCGGCGGGGGAGTTCGGGGAGCGATGCCCAGAGCAGTGCGACCGCGATGAACGGCAGGCCCAGCCCGAGCGAATAGACCACGAGGAGCACCGCCCCCGTGACTGCGTGCGAGCTGAGCGCGGCGAGGGTCAATGCCGCGGCGAGGTACGGCCCGACGCACGGCGTCCAGCCGAGCCCGAAGACGACGCCGACCAGGAACGCTCCCAGCACACCGCGGCGGCGCAGCCGTTCCGGCAGCTGGAAACCCTGCGTCCGCTCGAGCAGGCCGATCCTGACCACGCCAATGATGGCGAGGCCGAAGAGGATCACCGCGACGCCGCTGATGATCTCGACAACGCGCCCGCTCACGGCGCCGTTGGCGACGCGTGCGATGCCGCCGGCGGTGAGCCCGAGGAGCACGAAGACGACGGTGAACCCGGCCACGTAGAGCAGCGATCCCGCCAGGAGCCGGAGCCGGAAGCTGTGCCGGTCAGGGTTGCTCAGCTCGGCGGCGCTGACCCCCGACACGCACGCGAGGTAGGCCGGCAGCAGCGGAACCGTGCACGGCGCAAGGAAGGATCCAAGCCCCGCGACGAAGGTCGCGAGCAGCGTCGCAATCGAGAGCATCAGCCGAACGTGAAGGTGTAGATACGGAAGCCCGCCGGCACGGTGAGATCGATCAGATGGTATCCGGGCGAGATCGCAGCCAGCAGCTGGAACAGGTCCTGCCGCGTCACAGTGAAGCCCGAGTCGGTGAGCGCGGCGCCACTGCTCCCGGCGCCGACCACCTTTCCGTCAAGTTTGACCGAAACAGACAGGGTTGTGCCGGGCGTGCCGGCCACGATGTACATGGCGTCAGCTGTGAAGTTGAGCCGGACGTGACCGCTCGTGTCCGCCTGCAGATACTGCCCTTCGTCTGTCCAGGTGCCGGTCACCTGGATCGCATTCTGAGCCTGAGGCGGTCCGGGGTCCGGGTATCGCGTGGACCGGCCGAAGGTTCCGTAGAGCTCGTTGTCGGCAAGCTGCCCGCGCTCGCTGCCCGCGTAGAGCTCGGGCGTGGTGTCGTTGGGAACCGGTGTCGACGATGGCAATGGCGCGGTGTGCACGTTCAGCAACGCGGCCACGGCCGCATCGGTCTGCGTGTAATCACCCTCCCCGAAGCTGTCGTAGGCGACCCGGCCCTGCTGGTCGAGGAGGTACTCCGCCGGCCAGTACTGGTTCCGATAGGCGTTCCACGTCGCCATCTGGCTGTCGATGGCCACCGGCCAGGTCACCCCGAGGCGCATCACGGCCGCAGCGACGTTGGCGGGGACCTTCTCGAAGTCGAACTCCGGAGAATGTACGCCGACGATCACAAGGCCGTCGGACCTGTACGCGTCGTAGAGGACCTTGAGGTGAGGGATGGTGCGCACGCAGTTGACGCACGAGAACGTCCAGAAGTCGATGAGCACGACCTTGCCGCGCAGGTCGCGAAGGGTCAGCGGTGAGCTGTTGAGCCACCCGTCGACGCCGGCGAAGTCGGGGGCCTGGTGCCGCTCGCTCACGGGCAGCACCTGGCCGCCGGTGCTCGACGCGGTGGCCGCCGGAGGCGGGCTGCTGGCCACCGTGAAGAGCACCGCGCCGACGATCAGCACGGCGACGGTTGCGAGAGCCAGCCGGTATCGGGTCACGTCGCTTCACTCGCACTGTACGGGCTCTGAGTTGAGGAACCATTACGAAGCCGGTCCCGTCTGCTAGCTTGTGCGCGACCTTCGGTCGCAGATGAATCCGATGAGCACTCACGCCCCCGACCGGCTGCTCGGCGATCGGAGGCGAGTGGTCGTCGAGCACGTGCGTCCAACCGTCGACGGCGGCGAGTTTCCAGCCAAGGCCACGCGCGGACTTCCATTGCGTGTGACCGCGCGCGCGTTCGCCGACGGCCATGACCCCCTGCTCGCGTGGGTTTGGCACTGGCCGGGCGCACGCCCGCTCGCACCGGACGCCCCGCCTCCCGGCATGGTCGAGGTGCCCATGGAGGCAGAGCCACAGGATGTGTTCGGCGCCTGGATCAAGACCCGACGGCTGGGCGCGTGGAGCTTCGCGGTGGTCGGCATCCTCGATGTCTGGGGGGGGTGGGCTCGCGACCTGACGATCCGGTTCGAGGCGGGTGTCGACGTCGAGCTCGACCTGGCCGACGGGGCCGCGCTGGCCGCGGCCCGGGCGGAACTGCCGGTCGTCTCCAAATCTGACCGCCGCGCTCTGACCGCGCTCACGGCCAAGCTGGCTGCGCCGACCCCGGCCGAGACGAGAGTGCAACTGGCGACACGCGAGGCAACCATGGGGCTGATGCGCCGGACTGCCGATCTCAGCCATGCCACGATCGCGGGCCCCTATGCCCTGTGGGTCGAGCGCGAGATCGCCGGCTACTCCGCCTGGTACGAGATGTTCCCGCGGTCGGAGGGTGCCGCACCCCCTCGAAGCGGCACCTTCAAGCTCGCCCAGAGACGGCTCCCGGCGATCGCGGCCATGGGGTTTTCGGTGCTCTACCTGCCCCCGATCCACCCGATCGGGGTCACCCATCGCAAGGGTCCGAACAACTCGACCGAGTGCTCGGCCGGCGACCCGGGGAGCCCCTGGGCGATCGGATCGGCGCTCGGCGGCCATACCGCCGTGGACCCGGCGCTCGGCACCATCGACGACTTCGATGCGTTCGTTGCTGCGGCCCAGGCCACGGGCCTGGAGGTTGCCCTCGATTACGCGCTGCAGTGCAGCCCCGATCATCCATGGGTCACCGAGCATCCCGAGTGGTTCCGGCACCGGTCGGACGGGTCGATCCGCTACGCGGAGAATCCGCCAAAGCAGTACCAGGACATCTATCCGCTCGACTTCGACAGCGAGGACGCGGCAGGGCTCTGGCTCGCGCTCCGCGACGTGATGCGATTCTGGATCGGCCATGGCGTGCGCATCTTCCGGGTCGACAATCCGCATACCAAGGCATTCCCCTTCTGGGAGTGGCTGATCGCGGAGATCCATCGCGAGTTCCCGGACGTGATCATGCTCGCCGAGGCGTTTGTCCGCCCGGCGGTCATGCAGCGGCTGGCCAAGATCGGTTTCTCCCAGTCGTACACGTACTTCACCTGGCGCACCACCGTCTGGGAGCTCAGCCAGTATCTGACAGAGTTGTCCCAGACCGAGGTGGTCGACTGGTTCCGGCCGAACTTCTGGGTGAACACGCCGGACATACTGCACGCGACGCTGCAGCACGGCGGACCCAATGCCTTCAGAATGCGCGCGGTGCTGGCGGCGATCACGTGCCCGTCGTGGGGGATGTACAGCGGCTACGAGCTGTGCGAGGGCGCCGCGTTGCGCGAGGGAAGCGAGGAGTACCTCGACTCGGAGAAGTATCAGCTCCGGCCTCGCGACTGGACGCAGCCCGGTTCGATCGCGCCGTTCATCGCACGGCTGAACGAGATCCGCAACGGCCACCGAGACGCCATCGCGCAATTGAGCACTCTGCGCCTGCACCACATGACCGACGATTCGATGCTCTGTGTGTCAAGGTCGACGCCCGAGAAAGACGACGTCGTCATCCTTATCGTCAACCTGGATCCCCTTCATCCCCGGGAGGCAAGTACCTGGCTCGACCTCGGCGCGCTCGGTGTCGCCGCGGATCGGCCGTTCGATGTTCATGATGAGCTTGGAGGTGAGACCTACACGTGGCACGGCGCGGCCAACTACGTACGACTCGATCCAGCGTGGCAACCGGCGCACATCCTGCACGTGCGTCCACAGCAATGACGTCCGGCCTTGATATCGCCGAAGATCCGCTGTGGTTCCAGAAGGCGGTGTTCTACGAGCTCTCGGTACGAGCTTTCTACGACGGGAACAACGACGGCATCGGCGACTTCGCAGGTCTGATCGCCAAGCTCGAATACCTCGAATGGCTTGGCGTCGACTGCTTCTGGCTGCTCCCATTCCAGCAGAGCCCGCTGCGTGACGGCGGCTACGACATCTCCGATTACCGCGCGGTGCTTCCCGACTACGGGACGGTCGAGGATGTCAAGCGGCTCGTCGACGAGGCCCACCGCCGCGGCATCCGCGTGATCATGGACCTGGTCATCAACCACACCAGTGACCAGCATCCCTGGTTCAGGAGCGCGCGCTCGTCCCCGGACAGCGAGTACCGCGACTGGTATATGTGGTCGCCCACCAAGAACAAGTTCACCGAAGCGCGGATCATCTTCGTCGACACTGAGACGTCGAACTGGACGTGGGACGACGAAGCCGGTGCGTACTACTTCCACCGCTTCTTCAGCCACCAGCCGGATCTCAACTACGACAACCCGCACGTGCGCGCGGAGATCATCGATGTCTGCCGGTTCTGGCTCGACATCGGCGTGGACGGGTTCCGGCTCGACGCCGTCCCCTACCTCTTCAAGCGCGAGGGAACCAACTGCGAGAACCTGCCCGAGACTCATGCGTTCCTAGCCGAGCTGCGCGCGACCATCGACGCTGAATATTCGGGGAAGGTGCTTCTCGCCGAGGCGAACCAGTGGCCCGAGGACGTCGTCGACTACTTCGGCACGCCGGAGCGGCCGGAATGCCACATGTGCTTCAACTTCCCGCTGATGCCGCGGATGTTCATGGGTCTGCGTCGCGAGCAGCGGTATCCGATCACCGAGATCCTCGATCGCACGCCGGCGCTCCCGCCGAACAGCCAGTGGGGCATCTTCCTGCGCAACCACGACGAGCTGACCCTCGAGATGGTGACCGATGAGGAGCGCGATTACATGTGGGGCGAGTACGCGAAGGACCCGCGCGCCAAGCTCAACCTCGGGATCCGGCGCAGGCTCGCTCCGCTGCTGAACAACGGACGCCGCCAGATGGAGTTGTTTCACGGGCTCATCCTGTCGCTGCCCGGCAGTCCGATCCTGTATTACGGAGACGAGATCGGCATGGGTGACAACGTGTACCTCGGCGACCGGGACGGGGTTCGCACTCCGATGCAGTGGACCGCCGACAGCAACGGCGGTTTCAGCCAGGCGGATTTCGCACAGCTGTATCTGCCACCGCTGATGGATCCGGTCTACGGGTACCAGGCGTGCAACGTCAGCGCGCAGCGCCGCAACGAGTCCTCGATGTTGCACTGGCTGCGCCGCTTCATCGCGGTCCGCAAGCGCTTTCCGGTATTCGGGGAAGGGAGCTTCGAGGGGCTCGACGCGGCCAACCCGTCGGTGTTCGCCTTTCTGCGCAGGCTGGATGGACTGACTGTGCTGTGCGTCAACAACCTCTCACGATTCGCCCAACCGGTCGAGCTCGACCTGCGCAGGTATGACGGGACGACGCCGGTCGAGATGCTTGGCAGGGTTCACTTTCCGCGCATCGGAGAGCTGCCGTATCTGCTGACGATGGGGCCGCACGGCTTCTACTGGTTCACCCTGGACCCCCCAGCCTCATGAGCACGCAGGACGGCGACGTGACCGCCATTCTCCGGGACCATCGCATCGAGAATTGCGAGGGCGCGCTCGCCGAGTACATCGCCCGGCAGCGTTGGGCCGGTGCCCAGGGACGCACCATCAAGACGACGGCAATAGTCGATGCGGCGGTGATCAGCGAGCGCTCGCCAATCCTGCTGCACACCCTGACCGCGGTCACCTTCACCGACGGCCGGACCACGAGGTACGCACTCCCACTCGGCATCCGCCCGGTCGGTGACTCCATCACCGAGCGTGCGCCCGAATTCATGATCCCGTGGGCGCAGGCGCCAGATCCGATCGTCCTCTACGACGCGGTCGGTGACTCGACGTACATCGAATGGCTGCTCAGTGCAATTCGCGACCAGCTCGTACTGCACACGACCGGCGGGACATTGCGTTTCTCGTGCCCTGATCCTGAGGCGCTCGACACCGGCAACCTGTCGTCGGTGCGCCTGCTGAGGGTGGAGCAGAGCAACACGTCCGTCGAGGTGGGCGACGCGATCTTTCTCAAACATCTGCGCCGCGTCGAGACGGGACCATCGCAGGAACTCGAGATGGCCGACGCGCTTCAGGCTGCGGGATTCAAGCACCTCGCGGCAGTGCTGGGTCGCGGGTTGTGGGAAAGGCGCGACGAGGCGCCGTCGCCGCTCGTGATCGTGCAGCCGTTTCTGCACAACAGCACCGAGGGATGGGCGCTTGCGCTCACGTCGCTTCGCGACCTGTATGCCAACGCCGAGTCGGCGGGTCCCGGCGATCCCGCGCAGCGCCGCGCCCTCGTCGATGAGCAGGATGCCGCCTTCCTCGCCGAGTCGATGCGCGTCGGCAAGGTGATCGCGGAGATGCACGTCGCGCTGGCGTCGGGGCCTCCGGGCAGCGACATGGCGCCGGCGCCGCTGAGCGAGGAATCGCTCAATGCGTGGGCGAATACCATGACTGCGGAGCTCGATCAACTGCTTGCACGCGACGAGCCGGCGCTCGATCCGCTCCGCGACGCGAGGGATGCCGTCGTCGGTCGCTTCGACCAGATTCGCAGCCTCTCGCCGGGCGGACTGCTCACCCGGATCCACGGTGACCTGCACCTCGGCCAGCTGCTGCGGATCGACATCGGCTGGGTCATCCTCGATTTCGAAGGCGAGCCTGACCGGACTCCCGAGGAGCGGCGTCAGCTCAGCTCGCCGCTCCGGGATGTGGCGGCCATGCTCCGCTCCTTCGACTATGCCGCAGCGGCGGCCATCGTCGAGCGCGCCCCGCTGGACGGCGCGGAGGCGAAGCTGCTCCTCGGCTACGGCGAGGCGTGGGCCGATGCCAATCGCGATGCCTTCTGGAGTGCGTACCTCGAGACCATCGGTTCCCGGCCCATCCTGCCGGCCCCGGGACCGTCGCTCGTGCTCCGTCGCGCCTTCGAGGTCCAGAAGGCCATATACGAGATCGGATACGAGCTGGGTCACCGCCCGAGCTGGGTTCAGATCCCGCTGAGGTTCCTGCTCCGCGGTACCAACCAGTGACCATCGACCTGTGACGCCCAACGACCCGGCCCCTTCCGACCTCCAGGTGGCGGTCGAGCAGATGCTCGCCGGCCGCCTGCACGACCCGCACGCGCTGCTCGGACCCCGCGTCAACGGCGACACGATGCGGATCCGCGCCTTCCACCCGGAAGCGACCTCGGCGAGCGTCGCGCGCCCGGACGGCGTCACGCCGATGCGGCGGCTGAATGCCGCCGGGCTCTTCGAGGCAATCGTGCCGGCAGGCGAACCCGGCTATCGACTCCGCTTCCGCAACGACGAACGCGAGTGGGAGCAGGAGGATCCATACCGGTTCTCACCAACCCTGGGCGAGCTCGACATCTACCTGATCGGCGAGGGCACGCACGCCCAGCTCTGGCGCGTTCTCGGTGCGCGGGTCATGAAACATGAGGGAGTCTTCGGCACCGCGTTCACCGTCTGGGCTCCGAATGCCCTCGGTGTCAGCGTGGTGAGCGATGCCAACTTCTGGGACGCGCGCACCTGGCCGATGCGGATTCTCGGTACTTCCGGGGTCTGGGAGCTGTTCTGCCCCGGGGTCGGTCCCGGCGTGCGCTACAAGTTCCTCATCACCCGCAGTGACGGCATGCGCATCTTCAAGGCCGACCCGCTGGCGCGGGCCTCGGACCATCCGCCGGGCACCGCGAGCATCGTCGAGCAGAGCCGGCACAAGTGGCGCGATGGTGCGTGGATGCGCAAGCGCGCACAGGCGGATATGAACCAGGCGCCGTTCGCCGCCTACGAGGTCCATCTCGGATCATGGCGTCGTGGTCCCGAGGGCCGCGCCCTCAACTACCGCGAGATCGCAGAACCACTCGCAGCTCACTGCTTGTCCATGGGATTCACGCACGTGGAACTGCTCCCGATCATGGAGCACCCCTTCGGTGGGTCATGGGGCTACCAGGTCACGGGGTACTACGCCCCGACCGCGCGCCACGGCGCCCCCGACGACTTCCGCCACTTCGTCGAGGTCATGCACCGCAGCGGCATCGGGGTGATCCTCGACTGGGTGCCTGCCCACTTTCCGCGAGACGGCTGGGCACTGGCGAGGTTCGACGGCACGCCGCTCTATGAACATGCCGATCCGCGCCGAGGCGAGCATCCCGACTGGGGCACGTACGTCTTCAACTACGGACGCAACGAGGTGCGCAACTTCCTGGTCGCGAACGCCCACTACTGGGCGGAGGAATTCCACGTCGACGGGCTGCGGGTCGATGCGGTCGCCTCCATGCTGTACCTCGATTACTCGCGGCAGCCCGGTGCCTGGGTGCCGAACATCCACGGTGGCAAGGAGAACCTCGAGGCAATCGCCCTGCTGCATGAGGTGAACGATTCCCTGCACGCGCGCAAGTCAGGCGTGCTCACCATCGCCGAGGAGTCGACCACCTGGCCCGGCGTGACAAGGTCCATCGCCAGCGGCGGGCTCGGCTTCGACTTCAAGTGGAACATGGGCTGGATGCACGACACCCTCGACTACCTGCACAAGGACCCGATCTATCGCAGGTATGCGCATCACCAGATGACCTTTGGGCTGATGTACGCCTGGTCGGAGCGCTTCATCCTGCCGCTCTCCCACGACGAGGTCGTCCATCTCAAGGGGTCCTTGCTCGGCAAGATGTCGGGCGATCCGTGGCGGCGGTTCGCCAACCTGCGCTCGCTCTACGGCTGGATGTGGGCACACCCCGGCAAGAAGCTCCTGTTCATGGGCGGCGAGCTTGCCGACGAGCGCGAATGGGCGCACGAGTCGGAGCTCGACTGGCGGCTGCTCGAGGACCCGGCGCACGCAGGTGTGAAGCGCCTGATCGACGACCTCGGCCGCCTCTATGCGGCGTCCCCGGCGCTGTGGGAGCTCGACGAGAGCCCCAAGGGGTTCGAGTGGATCGACGCCGGCAACGCGGATCAGAACATCCTCAGCTTCATCCGCCGCGACGCCCACGGATACCCGGGCATCGCCTGCATCGCCAACTTCGCCCCTGTCGTAAGGTATGACTTCAAGGTGGGCCTGCCCCTTCCGGGGCACTGGACCGAGGTGCTCAATACCGACTCGGACCACTACGGCGGCACCGGCATCGGGAATCTCGGCTCGGTCGAGGCCGTGGCCCAGCCGATGCACGCATTCTCGAACTCGGCGCAGCTGACCCTACCGCCCCTCGCGGTGCTCTGGCTCGCTCCCCCCGGCCCGCCGTCCCCCATTGCTTAACCCGGGCCCAATCGTGAGAATGGGGTGGCATACCTGCGGGCCGAGAGTGGACGAGCAGCGATGGATCGAAGTCGTGATCACGTCGCGAGCGCGCCGCGACCGGGCGAGACCGCGCTGAAGCAGACACGAGGGTTGACCCACACCATGAACACCGACGAGGCCCGCACCCGGCTGCTGACCGAACGAGCCCGGATCGAGGAGCTTCGCAGCGCGGCGAACCGGCTGACCGCCGATGCGCAGGAGGCAACCGAACGCGAGCTGTCCTCGGCGGAGCAGCACCCTGCGGAGCTGGCGAGCGAGACCATCGGGCTCGAGATCGACCACAGCGTCCTCCAGCATGCCGAGCTCGAACTTGCGGAGCTCGAGGCTGCGGTCAAGCGCGTCGACAATGGCGCCTACGGGCAGTGCGAGGCATGTGGCCAGCCGATCAGTGAAGCGCGCCTCGAGGCGATCCCGACCGCACGGTATTGCATCGAGGACCAGTCGAAACACGACAAGAACGGGCGGCGCAACGGGCGCTAGTCCCATGCCGCCCGGCGGCCGTGTCGCGGCCCGGGTCAGTGGCGGAAGTGACGCTCCCCGGCGAGCACAACCGCCATTCCCAGCGCGTCGCCTGCCTCGGTGACCTTCGAGTCGTTCTTGCTCCCGCCCGGATGAATGACCGAGCGCACACCGGCCTTGCCCAGGGTCTCCAGGCCGTCCGGCATCGGGAAGAACGCGTCCGAGGCGGCAACAGCTCCGGCTGATCGGTCGCCCGCACGCGCCACCGCGAGCTCCGATGACTCCACGCGGGACATCTGACCGGCGCCGACGCCGACCGCCATTCCGTCCCGGACGATGACCACTGCATTGGACTTGACGTGCCGGCAGACCCGCCAGGCGACGAGGAGATTGCGCCACTCGTCTTCATCGGGCTGGCGCTGGCTGGCGACGGACATGGTCGAGCGGTCGACGTTCACGCGATCGCGCGACTGGACCAGCAGGCCGCCGTCGATGCTCCTGACATCGAGCGGCTCTGCGCGCGATGGCCGATCGACGATCAGGACGCGGATCCGCGGTTTGCCGGCGAGGTGCGCCGCCGCGTCGTCGTCAACGGCCGGACAGACGACGGCCTCGAGGAACGTCTCGGTCAGCGCCGTCGCGCTGGCAAGGTCGATCGTGCGATTGATCCCGACGATGCCGCCGTAGGCGGAGCGGGGGTCGCATTCGTACGCCCGCCGGTAGGCGTCGACCGCGCTGTCGCCCGTGGCGAAGCCGCACGGGTTGGTGTGCTTGATCACGCAGGCTGCGGGCTCGTGGAACTCGGCCACCAGGGCGCGCGCGGTGTCGACGTCGAGCCAGTTGGTGAACGACAGCGGTGCGCCCTGCAGCTGGCGCGCGTGCGCCATGCCGCCGGGTGGGCCTGGGACGGCGTACAGCGCGCCACGCTGGTGGGGGTTCTCGCCGTAGCGGAGCTCGTGCAATCGTGGGCCGCCGATGGTCAGCTCCGCGGGGAGTCCCTCGCCCCCAATGCCGCTGCGCAGCCACGCGGCAACCTGGGTGTCGTATGCGGCGACGTGCGCGAATGCCTCGGCAGCCAGCCGGTGGCGGGTCGCCTCGGAGACCGAGCCGTGTTCGCGCAGCTCGCCAAGGACTGCCGGGTACTGCGCGGGCGACACCACGGCGGTGACCGAGTCACGATTCTTGGCGGCGGCGCGAATCATGGTCGGACCGCCGATGTCGATGTTCTCGACAATCGTGTCGTCATCTGCACCGCGCGCGAGCGTCTCGGCGAACGGGTAGAGGGAGACGACCACCATGTCGATCGGCTCGTAGCGGCTTTCGGCGAGCTGGCGCATGTGGTCGGGATCGTCGCGACGGGCGAGGATGCCGGCGTGGATCGCCGGGTGGAGCGTTCGCACTCGCCCGTCGAGCATCTCCGGGAACCCGGTGACGTCGGCCACCGCCTGGACGTCGAGCCCCGCCGCTGCGAGGACGCGGCTGGTGCTGCTCGTCGCGACCAGGTCGTAGCCGCGTTCGATCAGCCCTCGCGCGAAGTCGACCAGGCCGGTCTTGTCGCTCACCGACAGCAGAGCGCGTTTGCTCACACCTGCGCCGCCGCCGGCGCCGGAAGCACCCGAACGCGGTTGCCCTCCCGCTGCAGCCGATCCGTGCTCCAGAGCGCCACGGCGCGGGGCAGCAGTTCCCACTCACGTTCGTGGATCCGTCGCCGCAACGCCGGGGCGTCGTCGTCCATCTCCACCGGTACGGCGGCCTGGAGCACGATCGGTCCCCCGTCGGCCTCTCCACGTTCGAGCAGTTGCACGGTGCATCCGGTCACGCGCACGCCGCGCTCGAGGGCTCGCTCAACGGCGTCCATGCCGCCCGCGAAGGCGGGGAGGAGCGAGGGATGCACGTTGAGGATGGCGTCGGGATAGGCGTCGAGAAACTCGTCGCTGAGGATGCGGTCGTAGCCCGCACACACCACCAGGCGCACTCCGGCTGCCTGGAAGCGCTCGCGAATCTCACGGTCCCTGGCGGCGGCGTCTCCATCGAAATCCGACTGGGGCAATGCCACCGCCGGAATTCCCCACCCGCGCGCGACGTCCAGGGCGTGCGCGCTCCGCCGGTTCGAGACCACCAGCGCAACTCGCGCGGGGAACTCGGGGTCCTTGCATGCCTGGAGCAGCGCGTCGAGGTTGGTCCCGGCTCCCGATACCAGCACCCCGACGGGGGTACGTTCGCTCACCGGAGGATGACCCGCCGGGTGCCGGACTGCGGGACAACCTCTCCGATGCGCCAGACCGGAACCCCGGCAGCTGAGGCGATCGGTGGGACGTCCGGGGGAACGATCACGACCATCCCCACCCCCATGTTGAAGGTGCGCCACATCTCCTCGAGGTGGACGCCGCCGTTCTGCTGGATGGCCGTGAAGATCGGCGGCACCGTCCAGGTCGATCGTTCGATGGTCGCAGCCAGTCCGTTGGGGAGCACGCGCGGGACGTTGTCGATCACTCCGCCGCCGGTGATGTGCGCCATCGCACGCACATCGATGATGGTGCGCAGCTCGCGAATCGCCTGGAGGTAGCAACGGTGCGGCTCGAGCAGCAGGTCGACCAGCGGCCTGTCCGTGCCCGGCAGGACATCGGACCACTGGAGCTCGTGCTCGGCGACGATGTGGCGGACGAGGGAGTAGCCGTTGGTGTGCAGCCCGCTGCTCGGGAGCGCGAGGAGCACATCGCCCGCCTGGACGCGGCTCCCGTCGATGATCGCCGAGGCCTCGACGGAGCCGACGATGAAACCGGCGATATCGTAGTCGCCGAGCCCGTAGACGCCCGGCATCTCCGCTGTCTCCCCGCCGATGAGCGCGCAGCCGGCGGCCCGGCAGGCCTCCGCGATGCCCTCGATGAGCTCAGCGAGCTGTTCCGGCACCAGTTTGCCCGTGGCGTAGTAGTCGAGAAAGAAGAGCGGCTCTGCGCCGCAGCAGAGGATGTCGTTGACGCAGTGGTTGACCAGGTCGACACCGATGCCGCGGTGACGCCCCGTGGCGATGGCGACCTTGACCTTGGTGCCCACCGAGTCGGTGCTGGAGGCGAGCACGCGTCCATTTGGCGACCCCGGCTCGAGGGCGAACAGCCCACTGAACGCCCCAATACCACCGAGCACCTGGGGGGTGTGGGTCGATGCGATGGCGCGCCGGATCAGGCTGACGGCGCGATTGCCCTCATCGATGTCGACGCCGGCGTCCGCGTAGCGAAGATCACCCATCTGAGACAGAGTGTATCGGCGGTCTCACAGGGGACGCGGAATGGCGACGAACCCCCGCGCTTCAGCGCTGCGGTGTCACCATGTAAGTACGCAACACGGTCCAAGTCCAGGAATCCAAACCCACCACGTGAATCCCACCGATACGTCGGCCCCGAATTACTTCCATCGGGTCGTGGATTGCCAGTGGGCCTGCCCGGCCCACACCAACGTTCCCGAGTACATCCGTCTGATCGCTCAGGGGCGGTACACGGACGCATACATGTCGAACCGCGAGTCCAACGTGTTTCCCGGGATTCTCGGACGCACCTGCGACCGCCCCTGCGAGCCCGCGTGCCGGAGAAGCAGGATCGATGGCTCGCCGGTGGCAATCTGCCGCCTCAAGCGCGTCGCCTCCGACCTGCGTGGCGACATCGCCGATCGCCTTCCGCTGATCCCCTCGATCAAGTCAGGACGGCGCGTCGTCTGTATCGGCGCCGGGCCCGCATCCCTCACCGTGGCCAACGACCTCATGCCGCTTGGCTACGAGGTGGTCATCCTCGAGCAGCACGACCAGGCCGGTGGCCTCATGCGCACCAATATCCCGGCCTTCCGGTTGCCTGCAGAGGTGATCGATGAGGAGATCGCAACCATCGTGGACATGGGCGTCGACCTCCGTCTGAATACGCCGGTGTCGAGTCTCCGCAGCCTGCTCGAGCAGGACTTCGATGCCGTGTTCATCGGCACCGGCGCCCCGCGCGGCAAGGATCTCGACGTACCGGGTCGGCGTGAGAGCGATCGGATCCACATCGGAATCGATTGGTTGGAGTCGGTCGCGTTCGGCCACACCGAGAAGATCGGCGAGCGCGTGCTGATCATCGGCGTCGGGAACACGGCGATGGACTGCTGCCGCTCGTCGCTCCGGCTCGGTGGCACCGACATCAAGGTCATGGCTCGCCGCCCCCGCTCGTTCTTCAAGGCCTCCTCGTGGGAGCTCGAGGACGCCGAGGAGGAGGGCATCGAGATCATCGTGAACCATGCCCCGACGCGATTCGTCATCGAGGACGGGCGGCTTGTCGGCATGGAGTTCGAGCGTCTCGAATGGGATGAGGAGGCACGTCACTCCAAGGTTGTCGACAGGGTCGTCATCCCGTGCGACGACGTCATCCTCGCCATCGGTCAGGAGAACGCGTTTCCATGGATCGAGCGCGACCTCGGTCTCGAGCTCGGCGATTGGGATATGCCGGTGGTCGACCCGGTTACCTTCCAGTCGTCGCTGCCGGGGGTGTTCTTCGGCGGCGACTCCGCGATGGGACCCAAGAACATCATCTGGGCTGTGGAGCATGGTCACCAGGCGGCGATCTCCATCCACAACCATTGCGAGCGCACCCCGGTCACGCTGCGACCGCCGCAGGGCATCAACCTCGTCAGCCAGAAGATGGGGCTCACCGAGTGGAGCTATCACAACGACTACAACCCGTCCTCACGCCAGCGCATGCAGCACGTTGAGCTCACACGCCGGTTCCAGAGCATCGGCACCGAGGTGGAGCTCGGCTTCTCCGCCGAGCAGACGGCGCGCGAGGTGCAGCGCTGTCTCAACTGCGACATCCAGACCGTTTTCTCGGCGCCGCTCTGCATCGAATGCGACGCGTGTCTCGACATCTGCCCCGTGCAGTGCCTGACGATCACGGAGAACGGCGATGAAGCCGATCTGCGGACGCGGCTGTCCGCCCCCGCCCGGAACCTCGACCAGGCGCTGTACGTCTCAGCAGCACTGCCGCAGACGGGGCGCGTCATGGTCAAGGACGAGGATCTCTGTGTCCACTGCGGCCTGTGCGCCGAGCGTTGCCCGACCGCGGCGTGGGACATGCAGAAATTCGAGCTGTTGATCCCGCTTGCGGTCTCCACGCCGATCCCGGTGGCAACCTGACATGGCCGAGGAGCGTTTTCAACCGACCCATTCGAAGGTGAACGACTTCGCCTTGAAGCTCGCCAACGTCAACGGCACCGGGTCGTCGAGCGCCAACAACCTGCTGATGCGCTCGATCTTCCGCATGGGCGTGCCCGTGTCGGGGAAGAACCTGTTCCCGTCGAACATCCAGGGGCTGCCGACGTGGTACGAGATCCGTGTCAACAAGGATGGGCACGTCGCTCGAGCCCGTGAGTACGACCTGATGGTGGCCATGAACGGGCAGACATACGCTCGTGACGTCGCCGAGGTCGCGAGCGGCGGCTTCACCATGTACGACTCGTCATGGCCGCTCGACCGCGACCTGATCCGCGAGGACGTCACTTACCTCGGCGTGCCGCTCGCGGAGATGTGCAACGACGAGTTCCGAGGACCGCGCGAGCGGATCCTGATGAAGAACATCGCCTGCGCCGGCGCGCTCGTGGCGATGCTCGGTATCGACATGGAGGTGATCGCGCAGCTGCTCACCGAGCAGTTCGCCGGCAAGGATCGCCTGCGTCAGTCAAACCAGCGCGCGCTCCGGCTCGGGCACGATTTCGCGACCTCGCATTTCGACTACCCGCTGCCCTGCCGCGTCGAGACCATGAACGCAACCCAGGGATCGATCCTCATCGACGGCAACACGGCCGCGGCGCTCGGCTGCGTGTATGCCGGCGCGACGGTTGCGGCCTGGTATCCGATCACGCCGTCAACGTCGCTCATGGACGCCTTTGCCAAGTACTGCGCCAAATTCCGGCGCGATCCCGAGACGGGGCGCAACAACTACCTGGTGTTGCAGGCCGAGGACGAGCTTGCCGCCATCGGCATGGTCCTCGGGGCGTCGTGGGCGGGAGCACGCGCGTTCACCTCGACGTCGGGTCCCGGGATCTCGCTGATGCAGGAGCTGCTCGGCATGGGCTATTACGCGGAAATTCCAGCGGTCGTCTTCGACGTGCAGCGGGTGGGCCCGTCGACGGGGATGCCGACGCGCGTGCAGCAGGCGGACATCCTCGCCTGCGCCTATGCGTCGCACGGTGACACCAAGCACATCCTGCTGTTCCCCGCGCATCCCGCGGAGTGCTTCGAGATGGCGGCGACCGCGTTCGACCTGGCCGAGCGCTTTCAGACCCCGGTGTTCGTGCTCTCCGACCTCGACATCGGCATGAACGACTGGGTGAGCCCGGCGCTGACCTGGGACGACTCCTACGTGCCCGACCGGGGACGCGTGCTCGAGGCGGCGGACCTGCGTGAGCTCGAGGTGTTCCACCGTTACGAACCCGCGGATGCGGAGTCGGTCGCGGCGCGCACGCTCCCGGGTGTGAGCGAGCTCGGCGCCTATTTCACGCGCGGGTCGGGCCACACGATCGAAGGCGGGTACACCGAATATCCCGAGGAATACCAGGCGGTTCTTGATCGCCTCGCGCGCAAGCACACGGCGGCCGCCGAGCACACGCCGGCTCCCCTCGTGGAACAGCACGCGCACTCGGCGCTCGCGATCGTGACGCTGGGAAGCTGCGAGCTCGCGGTCCTGGAGGCACGTGAGCTGCTCGCGAAGCGCGACGTCATCGCGGACTACATGCGCATCCGGGGCTTTCCCTTCGGCGCGGGGGTGCGCGCGTTCCTCGAAGAGCACGAGACCATCGTGGTCGTCGAGCAGAACCGCGACGGGCAGCTGCGCACCCTGCTCACTCTCGAGACGCCCGTGTCGAAGGAGAAGCTGCGGTCCGTGCTCGCCTACGGCGGGTACCCCTTGAGCGCCGAGGACGTCGTCGACGGCGTCACCAAGATCCTGGAGGCCTGACGGGTGCCATCCATCGTCAAGCCCGCGGTGACGCACCCCGGCCTCGAGCGCAATGTGCTCGGTCTCACGATCCGCGACTACGAGGGTGGAATGTCGACGCTCTGCGCCGGCTGCGGGCACGACTCGGTCACTGCGGCGATCACCCACGCGTTGTGGGAGAGCAACACACCGCCGCACATGATCGCCAAGCTGAGCGGTATCGGTTGTTCGGCAAAGACCGCCGCGTACTTCGCGCGCGGCGCGCACGGCTTCAACGGGTGTCACGGACGCATGCCACCGATCGCGACCGGGGCCAGCGCCGCGAACCGCGACCTGCTCTGCATCGGCATCTCCGGAGACGGTGATTCGCTCTCGATCGGTCTGGGCCACCTGGCGCACCTGGTGCGGCGCAACGTGCGCATGGTCTACGTGATCGAGAACAACGGCGTGTATGGGCTGACCAAGGGCCAGTTCTCCGCGTCGGCCGATGTCGGCTCGACCACCAAGCGCGGCGAGGCCAACCACCTGCAGCCGATCGACCCCATCTTCCTCGGGCTTTCGGTGGGAGCAACCTTCCTGGCGCGCGGCTTCTCCGGCGACAAGCGCCAGCTGGTACCGATCTTCCGCGCTGCAATGGCACATCATGGCCTCGCGATCATCGACGTGATCTCGCCGTGCGTTACGTTCAACGACCACGAGGGCTCGACGAAGAGCTACCTCTTCACACGCCAGCACGACGTGCAGATGACCGTGACGGACTTCGTGCCGCCCGCGGAGGAGATCTCGGCGACTATCCCCGACCAGGGTGTCGTGAGCATCCCGATGCATGATGGGGCCACGCTTCGGTTCCGCACCGTGCCGGACGGCTACGACCCGACCGATCGGATGGCCGTGATGGAACACCTGATGGCGTCACGCGGTCGCGGCGAGATCGTGACCGGTCTGCTCTACATCGACGAGCAGTCGTCGGACCTGCACGAGCTCGGCAATACCACCGACCTGCCGCTCACGCAGGTCCCCTACGAGAAACTCTGCCCGGGCTCGGCTGCACTCGCGGGGGTCGGTTTCCGCTAGGTCGTTTCCATCCCGTTTGGATCGAATCGAGTTCCACGTGGTCCAACCTCGCCAGTCTCGATCAGCTCGACGTCAGACGAGCCGCCCATGACCTGACCGAGCAACGAGCCTTGCGCTCGCGGCGATGGCGGCGGGCGCTGCGCCCACCAGCCGCTGTCAGCGAAGCGGCAGGTGCTCCAGTGCGTACTCCAATCGCGCGAAACTGTCCGCCCGGCGTGCCGCCTCATCCACAGTCCGCAACAGCTCCACCCGTGTCGGATAGCGGTACAGGTCGAGATCCTCGTGCAGATCCGCGAGCCATTGCCGGGCGCGCGTCTGGTCTGCCGGCGACAGCAGTACTTTCATTCCCCATTCCCCCTAAGAAACACCTGCCCTACCATAGTAGCGTTTGGCGTGATTGAAGTCTATGGGCGGCTTTGGGGATCGCCACCTGAGGGTCCACAGGGACCGGTCGTCGTCAGTGCTGCGTCACTGGGTGATGATCACCGGCGTGCCCACCGGCGTCCACGAGTAGGCCCATTGCATGACGGGCGTCGGGATGTGCACGCAGCCGTGGCTGGCGACGTAGGTGTTCTCGCTGCCAGGGCCGAACATCGATTGCGGCTCCCACGACGCATCGTGCAGGAAGTAGCCGCCGACGTCGAACTCCATCACCCAGGTCACCGTCCCCGTCGGATACCAGAACGGCGACCCCTTCGGCCACGGCGACACCATCGTGAAGGGCGACGCCTTGTAGAAGACGTGGAAGACGCCGGTTGGGGTGCGGAGATAGGGACGTCCGGTGGTGATCGGCGTGGCCCGGACCACGCAGCCGTTGTTGTAGAAGAT
>JBIOIZ010000005.1:0-72438 GCA_044450385.1 Candidatus Dormibacteria bacterium | reverse complement strand
TGGCGCGGACGTGCCGTGCCACGACACCTGCACGGGAACCTGCCCGGGAGCCGCGGCTTCTGACCGAGTCAGCGCGTCGATCTTGAACAGCGTCGGATCCAGCTGTGCTCCGAGGCTGTGCATCGCGACAGCCGGCATCACGTACCAGGCCGAATTCGCTTCGAACGTGACCATTGGAGTGGACGGCCGCGACACGGTGTTGAACGCAACCGCCCCATTCGGGCCGCCGCTCTCGAGGATGCGCTCTCCGGTGACCAGGGTGATCAGGTGGTCAGCCTGTACGGGCTTCACCAACGAGCTCGCGGGTCGATGCGCCGCAACCGGCGATGCACCCGCGACGACCGCGATCGCGACGGAGCCCAACAGCGCTGTCAACGTCCGGATCAGATGGCGGTGCGTCACAACTCCTCCCTTGTAACCCCTCTTGCCTTCTAACCGTGCAGCCTGCTCGAGTGTGGTGACCTTACTGGAACCAGCCCTCGATGTCGAGGATGGCGTTGGTGTTCCCCGCGCCGTTGAACAGAGTCACGTCGCCGGTGACCGAGCCTGTCGTCGGCAGCTGTACCGCGACGAGATTCGCGAGCACTTCCCCGGCCGCCACGTTGATGTCCGATGCACGCGGCAGGCCCAGATTCGCCGGGTAGAGCGTGAGATACGTGCCCCGGTCCGGGAGGACCGCGGTGAGGTTGCCGATGACCGCCTGGACCATGGGAGTCCCGGACGGAATCCCGTACACCCCTGCGACCGTGACGAGCTTGGACGCCTGCGCCCCCAGTTGCGGGCCGGCGCAGCGCACACCGGACGTGCTCCGCGTGTCGCAGACCCTCGTCGGGCCGATTGCCTGGTACTGGAATCCGGTCGGCGCACCGGCGCTCCCGAACCAGCCGTTTGCGTCGACGTAGATGTCGATGACACCGTTCGAGCTGTAGACACACACCGACGTGTCCGGCCCTCCCGTGGTCGCTGGACCGAGGGATACCATGACGCGATTCGCGACCACGGCACCCGCGGCAAGGTTGACCGTAGAAAACGGCGGCGGGGCTGATGCGGAGTAGGCACAGGTTCCGCTGGGCGTCGTCGGGAAAACGCTGAGATACGTGCCTGTGGACCCGACCACGCCGGCGATGTTCAGCACCGCCACGGCCGCGTGCGTTCCCGGGATCGCGTCGGTCCCGGTCCCGGTGACGTTGATGACGCGCGGTTGCCCGCTCTGCAATGGGCCCTGAGACTGACATGCAGTGGCCGGTACACCGCTCCTCGTGTCGCAGACGCGGATCGGAGCGATCGGATGGAATTCGCCGGTCGGGTCACTCGCGGAGTCGGGGGCGAAATACCCCTCGACATCCGCAACCACGTCGACGCTTCCCGCGGCGTTGTAGATGTTGACCTCGCGGTTCGTATCCGATGGACCGTTCTGCCCGAGGGTCACGGTCACGAGGTTGGCAGTGATGGTGTGCGCGGCGAAGTTGAGGTTGGAGGCCTGCGGCCGGCCCGTCCCTGTCGGGTACACGGTGAGCAGGGTGGACATGCTGTTGTTGAACGCGGTCACGTTCACCACGACCGCCGTCGCGCTCACCGGTATCGGGTCGGCGCCACCGGGCAGGCCGGTGACGCCAGTCATCTGCAACGTGCGAGTCTCGCCGGCAGCGAGTGCCCCGGCGCCGCACTGGATGCACGGCGGTGAGCGCGTGTCCAGAATCCGGAAGGGCGTGACCGGGACATATCCGGCAAGGCTGGCGTAGATGTATCCGGCTCCCGATGTGAGCACGCTCGTGCCCAGTGAATCAGCGACCTGCACCTGGGCGTAGCCCGCGGTATCGGCAGGTGTCGTGAAGGTGAACGACGTCGGACCGATGTTCGCGGGCGTGACCGACAGACCACCAATCGTTGCGGTCATCCCTGACAGGAACCCGGCTCCGTGGACGGTCACCGTCTGGCCGCCGGCGGTGGGACCGGCCGCGGGAGTGACCGCGCTGATGTTCGGTCCATCTGGAAACGCTTGCACCAGCGTGCCACCTTCGACGTAGATCATCCCGTTGGATGCCGAGGGAGAGGTGAAGTGGTTGCTGCCGCCGGTGATGGAGTGACTCGTCAGCTCATTGCCAGTGGTCGCGTCGTACTGATACAGGGTGTTGCCGCTGGCGCCCACCGACCAGACCCCACCCCCCACCACGATGGGCGGCTTGCTGGAAGCTTGACTCGTGTTGTGCCAGCCCAAGGAGAAGTCGTCGGTCGACGGGGCGATCTGGACCGCCTGCAGGCCATCGCTGCATCCCACGAACACGGTCTCGACGCCGCCGACGAGGCTGTACGCCAGGCTCCCAAAGGCAGCATCACTCGTTGCGGAGCAAACCTGATGTGAGGCGAGGCCGCCGCTGACATGGCTGAGCGACGTGCTGTCGAGCAGGTAGCCCATGCCACTCTTGCCAACCTGAAAGACACGATTGCCGGGGAGCTGCAACGGCGTGCTCGATCCGAGATCGGTGTCGCTTGCGTTGTCCTGATACCAGGTCGCGCCTCCGTCGTGGGTGGGGTCGGACAACCCGCTCGGAGCGAAATAGTCCTGGAGCGTCAGACTGCCCGGCGCGAGCTTGATCACACCGTCGCTCTGGTCATATGTGTCGGAGCTGCTGAACTCGTTGCTGTTGCCGGTGGCGACGAAGACGTTCCCGCTCGAGTCGACGGATGCGCCGCCGGCCGCCCAGATACCGGCTTCCATGTCAGTCGAATTCACCGACGCCGATGACCACCATTGGACACTGCCGGTCCCGGTCTCCGGATAGGAGATCACGTAACCGCGATATCCGTCGGTGGGGTCGCTCCCGTTGGTGCAATCGCCGGCGAGGCCTCCGAGGGTCGCGTACACCTCCCCACCGGCGATCGTCAGGGCGCCTCGTTGCTGCTGGTAGTTGGCGTCGAAGTTGATGCCAGCGCGGTTGCCGGGATTCATGTTCACGACGCGCGTGATCGCTCCCGTCGACAGTGTCAGCGTCACCAGATCGAACTGGAAGGTTGTCGGGGTGGTCTCGACCTCCGCCAGAACGTAGACATTGCCGGCGTCGATCACGGGAGTGCCGGTGATCCCGAGTGGATTGATGTCCCCGCAGGGGAAGTCGTCCGTGCGAGGGGCCGCTGTCGGGGTGGGGACGTGCTTGGTCCACACCACCGCGCCGGTCGTCGCGTTGAGCGAGTACACGGTGTCGTTCTCGGTCGCGACGATGAGTTGATTGCCGACGATGACCGGCTGCCCGTACAGCTGCCCGTCGAGCCCTGCCGACGTCCACCCCACGGTCCCGCTCACCGCCTGGTCGGTCGTGTCATCGCCCTGCCGGGTGTTGCTGCCGTGATAGGTGGGCCAGTCGGCCGCCACCTGCGTGGATGTGAGCAGCGGCCCGAGAACCGCCAGGGCGATGATCAGCCGGCGCACGCGGAGCATTGTCAGGCTTGTCCGGTCATTCGGATGACATTCTGGTCACGGCGGCTCGCTCCGTGCCGTACCCTCTGACCCCTGAACAGCCCTGGATGGCTCGGACCCTCTGCACTTCGGATCGGCCTCGGCTGCATGCGTTTGTCCACAGATGCGACGAGAGGCAACGCGGCCGCCCACGAGACCATCGCGGCCGCCGTACAGGCCGGGATCACGATCTTCGACACGGCGCACGCGTATGGCGCCGACGATGCGGGGGCGGCGGGGGACAACGAGCGCATGGTCGCTCGCGCCGTGCGCAGCTGCGGCGCCGCCGGGCGGGCGACGATCATCACCAAGGGTGGGATGACCCGCGCCGGCGACGGCTGGTTTCCCGACGGCCGCGCGAGCGCGATTCTTGCCGGCTGCGAGGCCAGCCTTGCAGCGCTGGACGGCCTGCCCATCGACCTGTTCCTCATCCATGCCCCCGATCCCAGAAGGCCGTGGACGACCTCGGTGCGCGCGCTCCGGCGGTTGCTTGATGAGGGCTCGGTCGCTCACGTCGGGTTGTCGAATGTCAACCGGCGGCAGTTGGAGGAGGCGGCGAACCTCGTGGAGGTCACGGCGGTCGAGGTCGCCCTGAGCGTGTTCGACGACAGCGCCGAGCGCGGCGGGCTTCTCGACCTCTGTGAGGAGCGCGGGATCACGGTGATCGCCCATTCGCCGCTCGGTGGCCCGCGACGGGCGCGCTCAATCGCGAGGCGGGACGAGCTCCGGGACATCGCGCACGCACGAGGTGCGACACCTGAAGAGGTTGCGCTCGCGTGGGTCCTTGATCTGTCTCAAGCGGTGGTCGCGATCCCCGGAGCCCGCCGCCCGGAGACGGCCCGGTCGGCCGCCCGCGCGGCGAGCCTCACGCTCGATCCAAACGACCAAGCGCTCGTCAGGATGAGCTTTGGCTGGCTGCAGCCGCGGCGAGCCGGCGTGGCATCGAAGCCCGTCGACGACGGCGAGGTTGTCGTGATCATGGGGATCCCGGGCGCCGGCAAGAGCCGTCACGCCGAGGAGTACGTCGCTCGCGGATACGTTCGCCTCAACCGCGATGAGCGCGGAGGGTCGCTCCGCCTGATCAATGATGCACTCGACGAGGCGCTCACGTCGGGGACGCGCCGGATTGTGCTCGACAACACCTACCTGACCCGCGGTGCGCGGAATCACGTTCTCGAGGCGGCGGCGCACCATCGCCTCAGGGCTCGCTGCATCTGGATCGATACCCCGCTCGCTCAGGCGCAGGTCAACATTGTCGGGCGTCTCCTCGACCGTTATGGCACATTGCCGCCACCGGATGAGTTGCGCCTGCTCGGACGCCGCGAGCCAGGAATCCTGACGCCGACCAGGCAGATGAGCACCTTTCGCCAGCTCGAACCGCCGTGTACCGACGAGGGGTTCAGCGCGGTCGAGCGGATCCCGTTTACGCGCGAGCCGGCGGCGTCGCCGGCCCGATCCGATACCGCCGGCGGAGTGTTCGTGTCAGCTGCGGCGCTCGCGCATCCAGGCTGGCAGCGGGCCATCGCCCTCGGCGACCCGAGCTCGATGCATCTTCTCTTCGAGTGGCGACCTGACGCGACCCTCGATGTCCTCGATGACGAGGCGGCTCGACTCTCAGCTGAGGTCGCCGGAGGCGTGGTGCGTGCCCTGTGTCCACACCCGGGTGGGCCGCCGGTGTGCTGGTGCCGGCCACCGCTGCCGGGCCTGATCCTCGCATTCGCACGGAACCAAGGGGTCGACGTCTCGCGTTCCGCCCTGGTTGGCGTAGGCCCTGCACACCGCACACTCGCCAGGACTCTCGGGGCCCGCTATCTCCCTGTCTGACCGGCGCACCTGGGCGCCATGAGTCGTGGTCACGCTCGACCTCGCTCTCTCACCCGCCGCCTGGGGCTGCGGGCCCGGTGGGGGAACTGCGAGAGTCGGCGCGTGTCGGAGCACTACGGGGCTCACTTCTTCGGAGAGCGCGAGGCCGCCATCTACGACGCGCAGGAAGCCGCGATGTTCGATCCGGCCGTCGTGACCCCGGTCGTGGACACGCTGGCCTCCCTCGCCGGAGATGGCGCTGCCCTTGAGATGGGCATCGGGACCGGCCGTGTCGCGCTGCCACTTGCGGACCGGGGTGTCCGCGTGCAGGGAATCGACGTTTCAGCGGCGATGGTGGCGCGGCTGCGCGCCAAACCGGGCAGCGACAGGATCGAGGTCGCGATCGGTGACTTTGCGACCACCCGCGTGGATGGACAGTTCGCGCTCGTCTACCTGGTCTTCAACACGATCTTCAACCTCAAGACGCAGGACGAGCAGGTGGCCTGCTTCGAGAACGCTGCCGCTCATCTCATCGGCGGCGGTCACTTCGTGATCGAGCTTGGCGTGCCCAACCTGCAGCGACTCCCACCCGGTCAGGACGTGCTCACGTATCACGTTGATGCACGCTCGATGTCGTTCGATGTCTACGACGTCGTCACGCAGGGGTTGACCTCCAACCATTTCATCATTGAAGACGGCAGAGTGGGCTCGTATCTCGTCGAGGGGCGTTACGTCTGGCCGTCGGAACTGGACCTCATGGCGCGCCTCGCAGGTATGCGGCTCCGCGAGCGCTGGGGTGGTTGGAAACACGAGCTGTTCACGAGCCTCAGCGCGTCACACGTGTCCGTGTACCAAAAGGCCTGAGGCACACCGCGCGCGATAACCCGGAGGGCCGGCACTGCTGAAGCACCGGGCTACGGGTGCGATGGTGCAGGCGGTGCGCCCTCGACCTCGAACAGGAGGTCGTCCAGGTAGCAGTAGTACCAGTCTTCTCCGGGCTCGTACGAGCGGATGATCGGATGGCCGATCGCATTGAAGTGCTTGGTCGCATGCTTTCCAGGAGAGTTGTCACAACAACCGACGTGCCCGCATTCCTGGCAGACGCGCAGGTGCACCCAATCGTGCCGTCCCGCAGCGAGACATTCGACACAACCGGGTCCCGACGGTGCGACATCGTGGATCTGGTCGAGATGCCCACAGACTTCGATCATGTCGATCTCCTCGACGGGTGGTGACTGGTTGGTGCAACGGGTTCGCTGAAATTCGTCAACTGAGGGCTCCACCCCAGCAGCTTCGCGGCGCTGCTGTATGAGCTGGCAAGAAACGCGCGGATGGAACGGCGTGGATCCGAGGAGGAGAGTGCCGCGTCATACGGAAAGAGAAACTCCCCTGCGTCCGCGCTCCAGGCAGCTCCAGGCGGCTCCAGCCTCACGTCCTCGATGCCGTCAGGCGCCGGGTGCGCATATGAGAAGAACGTCGGGTCCGCAACACGGTGATCTCCGGGCCACCATCCCACGCAGATCTGTTCGGCGTCCGAACTGAAGCGGCTGATGAGACTGTCGCCCGGCAACGGATCCGCAGGACGGCCGGAATATCGCGTCACCGCAAGGTCGAACGTTCCCCAGAAGAAATGGACCGGCGAGGTCCGGCCCTGAAAGTGCGCGCGATGCTGCTTCATCACCAGGTCGATCTTCGACAGCACGCTATGAAAGCGCTCCGCCTGGGCGGCGTCGTAGGTGGCGTGGGTGCGGTCCTCGGGAAAAGGAATGGGATCGACAACCTCGGAGGGGATCACCGAGATGCTGACGTCGATCCCCATGCGTCGCAGCGCCTCCATCACACCGTTGTAGAAGTCGGCGACAGGTCCACCCAGCGGACGGCGATGCGTTTGACCGTCGCTGGTGCGGAGCACCAGCGTGTGGTCGTGGAGATCGAACTCGGCATCGAACGAGCGCATACGGAACGGGACCGGTGAGGTTGTCAGTCCGCGAGGGGTCACGTAGAGCGGCACGTTCGCCCAGCCCGGCTCGAACGGGCTCAGCGCAAGGCGCAGCTTGCCGATCACCTGCGTGTACATGTGCAGGGTGTCTCGAGTGTCACGCCACTCGGCATATGGCAGAGCCAGCCACTCCCCGGAGGCGTCGCCCATCCTCACATGATGATGCTGCGGTACTGGCGCGTGGCGGGTGGCCACGGTTGTGGCTCGTTGCTCGGGAGGCTACTGTGGCAGCGGCGTGAGCGAGGTACCCACGAGGGCGGATCCCAAGGCTCGTGCATCCACGTGGTCGCCGCTGCGACATGGGGTGTTTCGAGCAATCTGGCTCGCGGTCCTCGTCAGCAACATCGGCCTCTGGATGCAGACGGTCGGCGCCCAATGGTTGCTCGTCCAGCAGCCCCACGCCTCGATTCTTGTGGCCCTCGTGCAAACGGCGGACATGCTGCCCGACGTGATCTTCGGCGTCGTCGGAGGCGTGCTGGCGGACATGTTCGACCGGCGCCGTCTCCTCATCGGGGTGCAGTCCTTCATGGCGGTCGCGGGGATCGCGCTCACGGTGCTGACCGTCGCCGGTCAGATGCCGCCCGCGCTGTTGCTCACCTTCACGTTCGTCCTCGGCTCAGGCTCGGTGATCTCGCTCCCGGCGTATCAGTCGCTGATTCCAGATCTCGTTCCGCGAAGCGAACTTGCCGCCGCGTCCACACTGGGGTCGATCAGCGTCAACCTCGCAAGAGCAATCGGGCCCGCGATTGCGGGCCTGCTCATCGCCAGAATCGGCGTCGGGGCTGTCTTCGCGATCAACGCCGGCACGTTTCTGGCATACGCCATCATCGTCGCCGCCTGGCATCCGAGCGAAGAGTCTTCGACGCAACTTCCCGAGCGGTTTGTCTCCGCACTGCGTGCGGGCGGCCGGTACGTCCGCTACTCGCCGGTCATGCGCCGGATGCTGCTGCGCACGTCGCTGTTCCTGGTGCCGGGCAGTGCTCTGTGGGCGCTCCTGCCGCTCGTGGCGACTCAGCGCCTGCAGCTCGGCGCGGGCGGCTATGGGCTGCTGCTCGGGGCGCTCGGCGTTGGTGCGGTCGTGGGCTCATTCCTCCTGCCTCGTCTTCGCGCGCAGCTATCGCCGAACCGTCTGCTGGCTGTCTCAAGCGTCGTGTATGCGGCGGTGATGGTCGCGGTCGTGCTCATCCCCAATGCTGTCGTGGCGCTGGTGGTCCTGCTCCCGGCTGGGTTTGCATGGATCACCGTGCTCTCGACGATGAACGCGTCGTTGCAACTCTTCCTTCCCGAGTGGGTGCGTGCCCGAGGCCTTTCGGTCTATCTGAGCGTGCTGTTCGGCAGCCAGGCGGTCGGCGCCGTCGCCTGGGGTGTGGTTGCGGCGCCGAAGGGCGTGGTGCCCGCGTACCTCGCTGCTGCTGCGCTGATGCTCGGCGGCGCCGCCACGATCGCGATCTGGCCCCTGATCGACACGGCGGCAATGGACCGCCAAACGGTTGCTCTGTCGGAGCCGCAACTTGCCCACGACACGGCACCGGACGAGGGTCCGGTTGTCGTGAGCATCACCTACACAATCGCAGCCGAACGGGAGGTGGCGTTCCTGAGGGCCATGACCCGTGTGCGTTTGTCGAGGCTCCGCACCGGGGCCTCGCAGTGGGGCCTCTTCCGCAACGGTGAGGCGGCGCACGAATTCGTCGAGCTCTTCGTCGTGGCCTCCTGGGACGAGCACCTGCGCCAGCACGCCGATCGCTTGACCGGAACCGACGCGGAATATCTCGACGACGCGAGGTCGCTGTCAGATCCACCCGCGCGCACATCGCACCTGATCGCAGCGGACCCCCCGGACTGAGTACTGGTTCGGTCGGGCGCGAACGGCGCTCAGCTCGCGGCGCTCACGTCCTGCATCTCGAGCCAGACGAGTCCCTGCAGGCCCATCCGGAATCGTCCATCCGCACGCACGACCACCATCAACACGCTCTCGCAGGCGGCGCACCTCAGCACTGCTCCCGGCGAGAGCGGGAACATGTACAGGTGCTGGGCGCCCATCTCGCCGACGGCACCGCACGATGCGCATGCACCGCGCGCTGCGGTGATCTCGTGAACGAAGAGTTCCTGCAGCAGGCCGGCCGCGGCATTGCCGTCGAGTCTCAGCTCCTGGTCGCTGGTCATCCTGTCATCCTCCGGTTGGGCCAAACCGCTCGGTCTTGATGCGCGCGGGTTCGTGTCCGAGGTTCACGAGTGCATCCGCGACCGACTCGACAAGGGGCGTCGGACCGCAGACAAAGATCAGGGGTCGCTCGCCTGGCTGCCATGCAACCGCACGAAGCATCTCGGTGTCGATGCGCCGCTGAAAGCCGCCCCACCCCTCTGGATGCGCGCGCGTCAGCGTGTGAACCACCTCCAAGCCGGAGTGCGTCGCGACCAGTGCATCGAGCTCGGCCCCGTAGATGACGTCCGCCAGAGAACGGGACGAGTACAGCAATCGAGCCGGAACAGTGCTGCCGGCTCTCTGACGGAGCCGCAGCATCGCCATCAGCGGACAGATACCGGATCCACCGGCCACCAGGAGCAGTGGACCTCCCAGGGGGACGTCCCACACAAAGTACCCACCGATCGGACCGCGCAGTTCCAGTTGGTCGCTGACACGCAGCTCGCCTGTAAGGTAGGGCGACACCTCGCCGTCATCCAGCCGCTCAATGGTCAGCGCCAGTCGCTCATCGGCGCCCGGCGCGGATGCTATTGAGTAGCTGCGTTCGGCCTGGTAACCGTCATCAGCCGTCAGGCGCACATCGACGTGCTGCCCGGCGCGATGTCCCGGCCAGCCCGGGACCGACAACACGAGCGTTCTCACCTGCGGGGTCTCGTCGACAGTCTCGACGACCTGGCCGGTGCGCCAGATCAGTCGCCGCTGTAGCGCTGTTCCAGCCACGGGTCGCCATACATGTGGTATCCGTACGTCTCCCAGAATCCCGGCGAGTCGGCGTTCATCAGGCGCAGCCCGCGGATCCACTTGGCGCTCTTCCAGAAGTACAGGTGTGGAACCAGCAGCCGTGCGGGGCCGCCATGCTGACTCTCGAGTGGTTGGCCGTCGAATGCGAATGCAATCCAGGCTTTGCCGCCGGTCACGTCCTCGAGCGGGAGGTTGGTGGTGTAGCCGCCATCGCAAAACGCCATCACGTATTCCGCCGCCGTCTCGACTCCCTCCAGAAGGGTGTCCACCGAGACGCCCTCCCAGGTGGTGTCGAGCTTCGACCATTTCGTGACGCAGTGAATGTCGCGCGTGACCGTCTCGCTCGGCAACGCGCGAAGCTCCTGCCAGGTCCAGTGCTTCTCCTCATCGATCTCACCTTCGATGGAGAACGACCACTCGGCGAGCGATGGGTGCGGTGTCGGGCCGGCCGAAAGGACGGGGAAATCGTGAACCACGTACTGACCCGGAGGGACACGTGCATCTCGGGGCTCGTCGCGAGGGCGGCCCTTGAAGGCTCGGCTCACAAACCCCACGCCACAACCTCCACGCCGGCAATTGTGAGCGGCCAGAGAACCTGCTGCAAGGATGGCACTGGATGCGCTCGCGATACGCGTCCCACCGTCCGGGTGGTTTGGCGATGCCTGATTAGGGTATGGTGATGGCATCGCCTCGAATCTCGAGGGGTATCGCTCGTGGTCGTCATTCCTTCTCGAACGGACGCGCTGCGTCTGTCACACAGAATGAGAAGGAATTGGAGAGACCAGAATGACTGGTACCGTAAAGAAGATCGTCGCCGAACGCGGCTTCGGCTTCATCACCGCCGAGGATGGACAGGAGTATTTCTTCCATCGCAGTGGACTTGACAGTTCGCTGACATTCGAGAATCTCGCGGGCGAAGAGCGCGTGAGCTTCGAGATCGAGCGGAGCGACAAGGGCCCGCGCGCCCGCCAGGTCCGGGCGGCCTGATCCTCGCTTCGTGAGGTATCCCGGTCATCGCCGATTCGTCGGCGATGACCGGAACCTCGTTTTCGCCTAGAGTGAACACTCATGGCGGACGAAATCCTGGACCGTTCGGCGACTCCGAGCGATCCCGAAACAGACGAATCCGACGACGCCGCCCTCGAGGAGGAGGACCATCCGGCGGATGACAGCTTCCTGCTCGGCGTGCCGGGCGTCGAGGAGGAGGTGCTCGCGGAGCTGGCTCGTGCGGAAGCGAGCCTGCATGACCCCGAGCTACCCGCTGATGAGAGTGACGGCTCTGTCGTCTGACGCGTGAGCGAATAGACCTGGTGCCAGAGGCGACGCGCCGGAAGCTGCCGATCCCGATCCGGCGCGTTCTGACCGTGGTCATCGGGCTGGCGGGCATCGCCGCGGTGATCGTGTTCCTCAACCCCGCCCTGGTGGGAAGCGCGCTGGAGCATTTTCAGCTCGGGCTCATCGCTCCGATCCTGCTGCTCTCAATGCTGGTCTACATCCTTCAGGGCATTCGATGGCACTTCCTGCTGGTCGACATCGGCAGCAAGCTGCGTCTGCGCGACACGATCCTCATCAATCTCGCGGGCCAGACGATCACCGCGCTCGTGCCGCTGGGCGATCTCACCCGTGCGGCGTTTGCCAGCGCTGCTGATGGCATCGACTTCGGCACGGTCGCGGCCACGGTCACGGTGCAGGAGCTTTCATACATGCTCTGGCTCATCCTCTCGGCACTGCCGGCGATACTCGCGCTCGGTTACGGGCTCGCGGCGGTGATACCCGTGGCGCTGGGCATCGCCCTGATCGTGGTCGTGCTCACAGTCTCACCGGTGTTCTGCAAGCTTCATGACCTGGTCGCGCACATACCGTTTCTCAACAAGCTGCTTCCGGCCATCGAGGAGCTGCAGCACGAGACCTCCATCTTGCTGCACCGTCGAGACGCCCTCGCGCTTTCGGTGCTCGACGCCGCTCGAGTCGTTGTCGCCGTCACGACCTTCTGGCTCGTTCTCCAGGGTTTGGAGCCGGGCAAAGCCGGCTGGTGGCAGGCGGCGTTCGTGCTCGCTCTTGCAACTGTCGGCGGGGCCGTGAGTCTCATCCCCGGTGGCGTGGGAGCAAACGAGGCGAGCGTGGCCGGCCTCCTGATCTTTCTTGGATTCGGCTCGGGAAGCGCCGGGGCCGCGGCCATCATCCAGCGCGGGCTCATGACCGGCCTCTCGCTGATCGTCGGCTTCGCCGCGTACGCGATGATCAACAAGCGCCTGCACCTGGGCGGGATCTTCCAGGTGTTCTCGCGACGGCCGGCTCAAGCTCCGGCGTAGTCATCCGGTACGCGTCCACACTTGCTCCATCGTGGAGGCGACCCCGATTGCAAAGATCCTGCCCCGGAGCCCGACCGATGGCGTCATCGAGCGCAGTGCGCTGGAGCAACTCGTCGGGACGGCCCGAAGCCGCCGCCTCACGGTGGTGGTTGCCGAGGCGGGCTTCGGCAAGTCGACACTCCTGGCCTCGTGGTGGGAGAGGGTTCCTTGTGCCTGGTACACGGCCGACCAGCGTGACCTCGACCTGCCGACGCTCGGGCGGCAGCTGAGCGACGCTCTTCGCCTGCGCGTGCCCGACATCCCGAGCGATGTGAACTGGCTTGCGGAGGGTGCCGGCGGCCCGGAGCTCGAGCAGTTTCTTCGGGCCGACGCGCTGGCGGCCCAGCTGGCCGAGATCCTCCACGCCCAGCTCTCGTCGGATCTCATCCTGGTGATCGATGACGCGCATGAGCTCGCGGCGTCGAGCTCATCCGCCCGGCTCGTTGAAGCGCTGTGCCGCCATGCGCCGCCTCGCCTCCACCTGGTGATCGCCGGACGCCGCCAGCCGCCGTTCCAGATCGAGCGCCTGCGTGGTCAGGGACAGCTCCTCGAGATCGACGGCAGGCAGCTCGCGTTCACCGTCGACGAGGTCGGCGAGCTGGTCGAGCGCCGGTTGGATGTCAGCGCCGGGGACCTCGCCGCCCAGATCCATCGTATTGCCGGGGGGTGGCCCGCGGCCGTGACGCTTGCCATCGAGGCGCTCAAGTCCTCGCCGCCCGAGACCTGGAGCACGGTGTTCGAGGGGCTCGACAAGCCGGCCGCGCCACTCGTCTCCTACCTGGCAGAGGAGGTCTTCGCCCGGCATCCCGACGCCGTCCGGGACCTGGTGAGCAGGCTCGCACTCTTCGAGCGCTTCACGCCTGAGCTCTGCGAGGCAGTCGGACTCGCCGACTCGCGGTCGATCCTAGCGGAGCTCACACCACAGGGCCTCTTCATCGAAAAGGGGCAGGACGGGTCGATGGCACTCCGCCCGCTGATCCGCGACTACGCGCTCGAGTCGCTGCCACTGCCCGCACTTGAAGCGCGGGATCTCCGCGTGGCGGCCGCGGCGTGGCTGGCGGCGAGCGGGTCGACCGCCGACGCGATCCAGGTGCTGCTCTCCGCCGGGACCGTGGACCAGCTCGCCGGCATCGTCGCCCGCGAGGGCTCGAGGTTGCTCGCGGCAGGTCAGATTGCCACCGTGCTCCAGGCGTGCCAAGCCATCCCCGCGGTGCTTCGGACTGCGGAGATCGAGCAGCTCGAGGGCGAGGCAGAGCAGATCCAGGGGGACTGGAGCGAGGCCATGACCTGCTTTCAGCGCGCTGCTGCCGGTCGCGAGCGGCTGCCGGCTCACCTCGCGTGGCGGATCGGCCTTATCCATTACCTTCGCGGCGAACCAGAGGCAGCCCTGTCCGTTTACCAGCGTGGGGTCGATGACCCGGCTGCCGACCCGATGGAGATGGCGATGCTCCTCGCCTGGATGTCGACCGCGTACTGGATCCGCGGAGATGTCGAGCCGTGTCGCGAGCTCGCCACCCGTGCGCTGGAGGCCGCCAATGCGTGCGGTGATCACCGTGCCCTCGCCGCGGCGCACACGGTCATGGCCATGCTGGCAGCACTCGACGGCGACCGTCGAGCCAATGACGCGCACTACCTGTTGGCGCTTCGGGCGGCCGAGGAGGCGGCAGACGTGCTCCAGCTCGTGCGCATCCGCACCAATCGAGGCTCCCACTTCATGGAGGAGGGCTCATACGCCGAAGCGCTTCAGGAACTGGATGTCGCAGTGCGTCTCGCCGAGCTGACCTCGTTTGCAAGCTTCCTCGCGCTCAGCCTGAGCAACCGCGGGGAGACGAAACTGCGCATGGGCCGGATCGATGAGGCACTTGCCGATCTCGAGGCCTCCCGGCTTCGGTACCGCCAGATCGACTCGGATATGGTGTCGTACCCGCTGCAGCTGATCGGGGAGGTCCACAGCGAGCGCGGCAACCTGGCCCAGGCGCGGGTGATGCTCGAGGAAGCGCTCGAGGTTGCCGAGGGTGCGGGGGATGTCCAGGGGGTGGTTCCGACCCTCGCCTGCCTCGCCACCGTCGTCGCGGGCGAGGACCCCGAGCGTGCGAGAGCGCTCGCCCACCGGGCGGTTTCGTACGGCACCGGCATCTCGTATGTGGTTGCGCTCCTGGCGGCCGGGTGGGTGGCCGCTGTCGCCGGCGACTCCGCTCGCGCCGCGGACCTCGCCGGACAGGCCGAGGCTGTTGCGCGCGCCCGGCATGACCGTGCGGGGATCGCGGACGCGCTCGCGCTCAAGGCGTTGACCGCCGACGATCCGCGCATCCGGAGCCGGCGTCTTGCCGAGGCTTCTGCCATATGGCGCGAGGTCGGGAACCCACTCGGCGAGGCCAAGGTGGGTCTGGTGCTGGCGTCCCTCGAACGAGGGGCAGGCTCGGCGATGCAGCGGCGAAAGGCGGAGCAGCAGCTCGAAGCGCTCGGGGTGCACGCGCATCAGAGTGGCAATGTGGCCGCGGGGTTACTCGCCTTCCTGAGTCCGCGTGACCGTGTCGCAGTGAGGATCCAGTCGCTCGGCGGGTTTTCAGTGCTTCGCGACGGGGAGCTTGTCAGGATCTCCGAATGGCAATCCAGGCGGGCGAGAGAGCTCCTCAAGCTCCTGATCGCCCGCCGCGGCAGGCCGGCGCCACGCGGGTACCTCATGGAAACGCTCTGGCCCGGGGAGGACCCGGAGCGCGTCACGAACCGTCTCTCGGTGGCGCTGACCACCGTCCGCGGAGTCCTCGACCCGCGACACCGCTTCGCTCCGGAGCACTTCGTGGTCTCGGACAACGACGCGGTCGCGCTCAATCTCGACGTGATCGACATCGATGTCGAGCGGTTCCTCTCGGCGACGTCGGACGGGCTCGACAGCCTGCGGCGAGGGGACACGGCCCGCGGACTCCCCATACTCGAAAGCGCCACGGTGGTGTACTCCGGCGATTTCCTCGAGGAGAACCCGTACGACGATTGGACCGTGGCGCTGCGTGAGGAAGCTCGTGCCGCGTACGTGTCCGCGCTTCGCCTGCTTGCCCGGCACGCGGGTGATCCTGACTCGGCGGTATCGCATTTCCTGCGCATCCTCGAGACCGATCGCTATGACGAGGAGGCGCATCTCGGACTGGTGCATGCGCTGGCCGACGCGGGTCGCCACGGCGAGGCGCATCGCCACTACCTGAATTACCGCCGGGCCATGGATGACCTCGGGGTGGAACCGTCGCCCTTCCCGACCACCCGCCGCGGGCGCGCCCCGGAATCCGGGCGTCCGAGCGCCTTCAGCCAACCTTAAGGCCGCTCAAAGCAGGCTTCCTAGGCTCTAACGCATGGAGACGTTTGTGGTGCGCATATGGACACCCGAAGACCACGACGGCTGGTCGCCGGGCGTGCGCGGTACGGCGACCCACCTGGCCTCGGGCGATCAGGTGACCTTCACCGAAACGGACGGATTGATCGGGTTCATCATCCGTGCCCTGCCGCAAGGCGACAGATCGGACGCGGACGCAGCGCCTCCCACGAGTAAAGGTCATAAACGTCTGTAACCTGTGAGGGAATCCTCGTGGTCCCGCGGTGGCCCCAGGCTCACCCTCTTGCGACCGGTCCCTCCTGCTGCGGATAATCGCCCGAGGTTGAGGGAGCACCCACGACCTGTCATGGGGACACGGGATGAGGCTTCCTTCAACCGGCCATTGCGGCCACAGCGATCACACCTCGCGCGAGACGGTGAGGCTCGTCGCCGCCGGATTGGCCGTGGTGGCCTGGTTGCTCATGGCGCTCGGCACCGTCGCCCTCGCAAGTCAGCTCCCTCAGGCCACGAGCACGGGATGGAACGTGGTGATCGTCAACAACTACAGCCCATGCAATGGGCCGATCGCACCTGGGAACTGTCATGGAAGCGCGGTGATCACGACCTCGGGCGCACCGGCGACAGCGAACCTCGAGTCGGTCACCCTCGGCGGGTCTCCCTACGGCGCCGTCATCACCCCCGACGGCTCCCTCGCGCTCGTCCTCAACATCCTGGATGGGACGCTGTCGCCGATCGATCTGCAGGCGCGACCGCCACGAGTCCTTCCTCCGGTTCACATCGGCGGACATGGCGACGCGTTCCTCGCGCTGGCTCCGGACGGCCGCACGGCGCTGGTGGCGGACACCGGTTCCTCGAACGTCTATCCCCTTCGTATTGCCGGTCGCGCGTTCCGGATCGGTCGAGCCGTCGACGTGGGCAGTCCCCCTGGCGGCGTCGCATTCTCACCTGACGGTGCGACAGCGTGGGTCGTCCTTCCCGCCAACGGCACGATCCGTCCCATCAATGTCGGCGACGGCTCGTTTTCGTTGGGGGCACCGGTCGCGGCCGGGCGACTGCCAACCAGCATCGCCATCAGTCCCGACGGGACCACGGCGTATGTCACCAGCACCGCCAGGAACACGGTGACGGCAGTCTCACTTGAGGGCGGTGGAATCACCCACACCATCGCGGTCGGCAGAACGCCCGAGGTCGCAGTCATCACACCCGACGGCTCCGCGATGTACGTCACCAACGGCGGCAGCGGGACCGTGACACCGGTGGACCTGTCAGGCGGAACGCCGGTCGCGCGGACCCCGGTTGTGCTGCCCCACGGTTTCAGCGATTCAATCGCTGTTCCCACCGCAGCCGCGATCACCCCTGACGGGAAACAACTGTGGGTGACCGACGGTGGCAGCCTGGTCGGCGCCGCTTCGCAATCCGGCAACACCGTGACGGCGTTCGACATACGGACGCCGATGCGCCCCGTGGCGACCAGGACCATCGCGACCGGCGGCTTCGAGGTGCGGAGCGTTGCGATCATCCCCGCGATCATCGACGGCGGCAGTGGTCCATCGGCGCTCGCGATGTCATTGCCGACGCTCGCCGACGTCCTCAGTGCGCAGGCGGCGCTTGTGGGGGTGGCGATCGCTGCGGGCAGCGTTTTGTTCATCACCTTCCCGTCGCAGATCTTCAATCTGACGCTGCAGGAGAACTACCCGATCATCGCGGTCTGGATGGCGAGGAAGCGGGCAGGACTGCGCGCTCTGCCGAGCCGGTTCGGGGCTCTCACCGGGCCTAAACAGCGCTCTTCGCCCGACCCCGCCGTGACGGCCCGGATCCGAACCACAGGCCGGCGCTCGGAGCTGCCCGCATTCGCCACCGTGATTGCCGTCGGAGCGCTGTTCGGCGCTCTTCTCGATCCTCGCTTCGGACCGAACCCGAGGGGCGTCGCCAGCTATGTCGCGATCGTCCTCGCCATTCCCACTGTGGCAGTGATCACCGCCCTTGTCAGCGGCCTGTACTTTCAGGCCGAACACCGGCGACCGCGTCGGCATCTTCGGGCTCTTCCTCTCGGTCTGGCTGTTGCGGCCATCTGCGTCATCATCTCGCGCATGGTTGACTTCCAGCCTGGTTACCTCTATGGGGTGGTCTGCGGTATCGCTCTCGAAGGCGTTCTCATCAAGGCGCCAGCCGGGCGAGTGACGATGACCGCTTCACTCGTCGTGCTTGCGGTGTGCGTTGGAGCCTGGCTCGCGTGGAAGCCGGTCGCAGACGTCGCGGTGCGGCCGGGTACGTTCTTCGGCCTCATCGTCCTGGACGACTTCCTGGCATCGCTGACGGTCGGGGGCATCGTGGGCACGGCAATCGGTTTGCTCCCGCTGCAGTTCCTGCCCGGCGCCGTCATCAGGGACTGGAGTCTCCCAGCATGGGCGACGACATTCGGGGTCGCGATGATCCTGCTCATCACCCTCGTCGTTCGATCTCCGCTTGCTCCGGTGAGCCACTCCGCGCTGTGGGTCATCGTCGCGCTGTTCGTGCTCTTCGCGGGCATCTCGGTGGGATTCCGGGAGTATTTCGCGCGCCGATGGCGACGAGAGCACGCCATCGTTGTCCGCGGGCTGCGCAACCATGTTCGGGATCTCCTGGTCCCCCACTCGATCATCCCGGTACAGGACCCTCCGTCCGATCCGGCACCCGTCCAGCCCTGAGCGTCGACACCGCCGCCGGTCTGCCCATCGCGATGATGCGCGCGCATCCGACGCGGCAGGTCAGTCCTCGTGAAGCGTGATCAGATGGCCCGGCTGCCCCATCGAGCCGGGAGGGCAGAGCCACGTCATCACGTCGACGACCAGGCGGCCTGCACGTACAGCTGGGTCCGCCTCCGCAAGCTCATGCGCTCGTGCAAGTGAGCCCGTTTTGTAGAACGTGAGTCCTCGGAGTGACTCGTCCCGCTGATCCATGACCGGGCCGTTGGTGGCGACATCGCCCGACGCGCGAAGTGCCCTGTGGTACTCGAGGTGCTCGCGCTGGATGCGCCGCAGGGTTTCCTCGTCGTACGCCGGAGCAGCGTCGGGCCGGCGGAGCAGCACCAGTTCGAAGGATTCCAGATCCATGGTCATTCTCCGAGCGGGGCGGTGGACCGCATATCTGTGCTGTGCGGCTTTTGTATCAGGGGTATTAGACTGCGCCGCGATCCGGCAACTCCTGGAGGGGCTCCGATGGGACAGGCGATCTTGCTGATCGGGACGCGGAAGGGCTTGATGATCGCGCGCAGCACGGACGACCGTCGCACCTGGGCCGCCGATGACTTCCAGTTTCGCAACCAGGAGGTGTATTCGGTCGCGATCGACACGCGACATGACCCGCCGCGGATCTTCGCCGGTGTCGGGACAGGGCACTGGGGTCCGCTGCTGACCTATTCGGACGATCTCGGCACGTCATGGGCGGAACCCGCGGAGCCTCCGATCGGCTTTCCGCAGGGGAGCGACGCCTCGGTCGCCCGTGTCTGGCAGATTCAGCCGGGGACCGACAAGCAACCGGACGTGGTGTACGCCGGAGTGGAGCCGCACGCGCTCTTTCGATCAGACGACCGAGGCGAGAGCTTCGCGCTCGTCGAGGGTCTGTGGAACCACCCAGACCGGCCGAGCTGGACCCCGGGCGGCGGCGGAGCGTGCCTTCACACGGTCCTGCCACATCCCACCGACCCGGACGACGTCCTGGTCGCCATGTCCGCGGCCGGCGTCTACCGAACCCGGGACGGCGGGGCAACGTGGTCGCGCGCAAACCGTGGCATCCAGGCAGCCTTTCTCCCCGAGGATCAGCGCTTCCCGGAATTCGGACAGTGCGTCCACAAGGTTGCGCTCCACCCGGACCGCCCGCAGCGGCTGTTCGCCCAGAATCACTTCGGCGTGTATCGCAGCGAGGACCGCGGCGACTCATGGGCGCCAGTCGAATCGGGGCTGCCCAGCAACTTCGGGTTCGCCATGGTGGCCCACCCGCATCAGCCGGACACCCTCTACCTGTTTCCGCTCCAGGCGGACGCCGAGCGGTTTCCACCGGAGGCCAAGTGCCGCGTGTACCGGACCGAGAATGCGGGCACCAGCTGGGAGCCCCTTTCGGAGGGACTTCCGAAGGACCCGTACTATGCCGCGGTGCTTCGCGACGCGATGGTCGCCGACTCAGGAGACCCGGCTGGTGTCTACTTCGGAACCCGGCTCGGAGAGGTGTACGCAAGCCGCGACGGCGGAGACAGCTGGTCGTTGATCGTCGAACATCTCCCTGACGTGCTCTCGCTTCGAGTCGCCGGGATCGCGTGACATCGCGGCTGCTCCTCCCTGCCGCGCTGCGGCGGTACGCCGACGAGCAGGCCGAGGTCGAGATCCGCGGTGCCACGCTGGGTGCGGCGCTCGACGACCTCGCCGACCGGTTCCCTCAGCTCGAACGCCGGTTGCGCGACGAGCAGGGACAGCTCCGACCCCACGTCCTCATGTTCGTCGATGGCGTGGGCGTGAGGAGCGGAGCGCCGATGGACACGCCGGTGCGCGACGCGTCGGAGGTGTTCGTGGCGCCGGCGGTGTCGGGCGGGAGCGTTTAGCTCGTCTCGGCGCTCAAAGCGGGCTGCCGGAACTCGACGTCCCTGGTCTCGACCGTCCCGGCGGTCCGCCCCGGAGCCGTCTGGTACTTCCAGTACAGGTTCGTATGGGCGATCACCTGCTCCGGCGGCGGCGCGCCCCACTCCGTCTGGTCTTCGGTGGTGTGGGCGTCACTGACGAGCGTTGCGTCGTAGCCCCTGACCAGGGCGCCGTGGAGCGTCGAGCGCACGCACGCATCGGTCTGTGCGCCAACCACGACGAGATGGCCAACCCCGAGGCCCGACAGCACGGTTTCGAGGCTGGTGTCCTCGAATGAATCGCCGTAGTTCTTCTCGACGAGCGGCTCAGCATCTCCCGGGCTCAGCTCGGGCACGATCCGCCAGCCGTCGCTTCCCCTTTCGATATTTTCATCGGAGTGCTGGACCCAGACGACCGGGATCCCCTCCCGACGGGCTTTTTCGACAAGACTGCCGACGTTGGCGACGACCTCGTCGCGCCTGGGAGTCCCCTCGACAACGCAAATCTGGACGTCGATGACGAGGAGCGCCGTGTTCGGGCGATTCGCAAGCGTGGTCATCGGTTCCCCTTCGTCATGCTGGCACCTGAAGACCACCAACGTTAGCGGGAGAGTCCGACCGCGGGCAAACCGACTGCGGGTGTTCGCACCCCGGCCCATCCAACGGCAGGAGGTCAGTCGCCCGACAGCGGTGCCGTGGTTCCATGGGCAAGCCAGCGATGCGCCCATCTGCCCAGCGCCCCGAGAGACTCGCTGAGGTCTCGCCCGGCCTCGGTCAGCGCGTATTCGACGCCCACCGGCGGTCCAGGAAGCACACGCCGCGACACCAGTCCTGCGGTCTCGAGTTCGCGGAGGCGGTCGGCGCAGAGCCGCTCCGACATTCCCGGGACGGCGCTGACCAGGACATGAAAGCGCTGTGGTCCGCGAAACAGGATGCTGACGATCGCTCCAGTCCAGCGCTTGCCGATCAGCTCGATCGCCCGGTGGTACACGGTGCAGACAGCCGCGGGATCGTGCCCGGCGTCAGCCGCAGCCACGTCGACGGGATCAGGTGCAAGAGCCATCGACCAATTATACGTCTGCCGCGTACGCTTGACATAGCTGCTTATTATCAGTAAGCTACTGGTCATACGTTAGTACTTCTGTCTGGGAGCTGTGTTCATGAACACTGGTTTGCTGATTCTTCGTGTCGTAGTGGGCGCTGCCCTCGCGGCACATGGCGCGCAGAAGCTCTTCGGGTGGTGGGGCGGTCCGGGTGTCCGCGGCCTCCGGGACCACCTCGTGCACATGCGCTTCCGTCCCGCTCCGATCTGGGTTGCCGGCGCGGTCGCATCCGAGGTTGGCGGCGGCGTGCTGCTCGCGCTGGGCCTGCTCAGCCCGCTCGGCTCCGTCGGCGTCGGGGCCGCGATGCTGATGGCGATCGTCGCGTTCCACTGGGGCAAGGGATTCTTTGGTCAGCGCGGCGGCGTCGAGGTGCCTCTCCTCTACCTCGTCGCCGGGTCGGTGCTGGGGATTACAGGCCCCGGTTCGTACTCGCTCGATTCACTCTTCGGGATCACTCTTCCCGAGCCGGTTGTTGGCCTTGTCGCCGCCGCACTGGCGGTCTTCGGCGTCGCACTCGCGATGGCGGGGCGTGGCCCTGCGATCGTGGAGCAGCCGGCCTCGGAACTCGCCGCGTAATACGCTTGGGGCGGCGATTGAGCGGCCGGCCGTCATTCGCGCGACCGATCAGCTCCGGGCTGATGAGGGGACCCCCTCGAGTAGGTGCCGATGCGCCGCTCGACGTCGTTGACGAGCGGGCACCTCATCCGGCTCAGCCTAGTCGAACTTTCCGTCGCGTCCGCAACATGGCCGTCGAGGGACGCGATCGTCGTGTAGATGAGCCTCGCCACCATCAGCTGGCTGGGCCGTCGATGGTCACCTCGAACAGCGGACTCGATTCGATCATGACGGGGAGATCGTCGCGCTTCCAGATGCGCGCGATGTGGGGCAAGACCTCACGGCGCTCGGCGTCATCGCTGATAACCCGGGCGGTGGCAGCGAGGTCGGCATGAACTGGTCCTTTGAGATGGAAGGTGAAGTGCGGGTCAGCCGTGAGGTTGGCGATGTAGCTCCGCTTGAACCCCGGCATCCCGCTGATGTACAGCCGTCCGCCGAAGCTGTGGAAGACGATCTCGATGCGATGGAGCCGGCCGGTCCTGCGGCCCTTCGTGGTGATGTCGATGACGCCGCCGCGGTCGAGCGCGTCGCGGATCGGCTGGTCGAGCTGTGCGGTGCTCATGCTGTTCCCCGTTTGGTGTGTTCGCTCAACGTTGCGAATTGAGGTCCCAGCCTAAACGCACCGGCCGGCGGGGCGCGTTATGGCATCGTCGCACCGCGATGGGATTCATCGACGTCAGCGAGCTCAGTTACTCGATCGGCGGGACCACGCTGTTCCGCGATGCGAGCTTTCGTGTCGGCGAGGGCAGCAAGGTCGCGCTCGTCGGCGCCAACGGCACCGGCAAGACGACGTTGCTGCGCCTCATCGCCGGCGACATCAAGCCGGACACCGGAACCATCAGCAGCAGCGGTGGCATCGGCGTGATGCGCCAGTTCATCGGCAGCACCGGCGGCGCGACGACGGTGCGGGATTTCCTGCTGGGGCTGGCGGCCGAACCCATCCGCATCGCGGGCGCGGCACTGCACGCCGCCGAGCGCAGGCTCGCCGAGGAGCCCAACGACAGTGCCGTGGCGACCGCTTACGCGCAGGCCGTCGCTGACTGGGCGTCAGCGGGCGGATACGAAGCCGAGGTGACCTGGAACGTCTGCTGCGAGAGCAGCATCGGCGAGTCCTTCGAGACGGTGCGGGACCGGCTCGGGGCAACGCTCAGTGGTGGGGAGCAGAAGCGGCTCGCGCTCGAGGTGTTGCTCCGCGGCGACGAGGAGGTACTCCTGCTCGACGAGCCCGACAACTACCTCGACGTCACGGCCAAACGGCAGCTCGAGAAGGCGCTGCGCGCGACCGGCAAGACGGTGCTCTACGTCAGCCACGACCGCCAGGTGCTCGCCGAGACGGCCAACCGCGTTGTGACCCTCGAGGGACATGGAGTGTGGGTGCATGGCGGCGGATTCGCCGACTATGCGGAGGCGCGCGAGGCGCGACTGGGCAGGCTCGACGAGCTGCACCGGCGTTGGGAAGAGGAGCACGTCCACCTGAAAGACCTGGTGCGACGCATGCGCATCCAGGCGACGATGAGCGACGCCATGGCCAGCCGCCTCCAAGCCGCAGTGACCAGGCTGCGCAAGTTCGAAGAGGCCGGACCACCGGCGGAGCGACCGCGCCGCCAGGATGTCCGCATCCGTCTGCGTGGTGGCCGCACGGGGGTGCGCGTGCTGACCTGCGAACAGCTCGCGATTCCCGGTCTCGTGCGTCAGTTCGACCTCGAGGTGACATTCGGTGAACGCATCGCGCTGCTCGGCAACAACGGTACCGGCAAGAGCCACCTGCTCCGGCTGTTCGCCGGCGAGGCGGTTGCGCACGAGGGCCGGTTCGTGCTCGGTGCGCGGGTCACGCCTGGCCACTTCAAGCAGACGCACGAGCATCCCGAGTTGCGCGGCACGACGCTCGTCGAGTCGCTGCACCAGCACGGCCGCGACAAAGCCGGCGCGATGCGCGCACTCGACCGCTATGAGCTGGTCAGCCATGGCGACCAGGATTTCACGACCCTGAGCGGCGGTCAGCAGGCGCGGTTTCTCATACTGCTGCTCGAAATTGGCGGCGCAACACTGCTGCTGCTCGATGAGCCAACCGACAACCTCGATGTGCACTCGGCGGAGGCGCTCGAACGTGGCCTTGACGAGTTCGAGGGAACGGTGATCTCAGTCACCCATGACCGCTGGTTCGCCAGGCGCTTCAACCGCTTTGTCGTCGTTGCCGAGGACGGCGCCGTGACTGATCAGCCAGCTCCGGTCTGGGACTGACGGCCTCGGCCGCTTCGCGTTGGGGCTAGACCCTTCCCTCGCGCAGGTCGCTGATGGCTTTCTCGACGCGCCGCCGACGCGTCTCGGGTGTCTTTGCCTGCTCGATCGGGAGCATGAACACCCCACCCATCGGCGCCACGGTGCTCCGGTATTCGTAGCCGTTGAGGTTGACCGTGACGGCGGGACGCTTCCCGCCTCCGAGTCCCTCCAAGACTGCTACCGGCACCTCAATGCCGGTAGCAGTCTTGCCGGAGATCCGGATCGTCGCCTGGAATTTCATGAGGCAGCGGGAGCCATCTGGGCGACGCGGATGTGATTGCCGAACGGATCACGCAGGCCGAAATCGATGCCATATGGCTGTTCCGTCGGCTCCTGGGTGAATTCGACACCGCCCTTGGCACGGAGGTCCTCGTACGCCTTGCGGGCGTCGGTTGTGGTGAAGAAGAGATGACCACCGGTCCGACCCCTGGTGAGGAGTGACCGAACCTCGTCTGCCGTCGCCGGATCCATCGCCGGGGGTCCGGGCTTCTCCAGCAGGATCTGGTGGTCAGGCTCGCCCGGCACGTTGACCGTGAGGAATCGCATGAAACCGAGATCCTGATCGGTGTTGATTTCCAGGCCCAGCGTACCGACGTAGAAGTCGACGGCCTGGTCCTGGTCGAGAACGTAAATCTGCGAGATGCGAAGACTGCTGAGCATGTCTGTGGTTCCCCTTGCGTTGTCGCGGTTGATGTTGCCCCAACGCTATCCGGTCATCCGGCGGACGTCTTCTCCAAAACTGCTCGGTCTCGTCCACGCCATGGCGAAGCACGTCGGCACTGTGACGACCTCGCCCCGGCGGCGATATGTCGACGGCGACTCACCGACGATGAGGTGAAACGTCTTGCTGAAGGTTCCGAGGCTTGCGAAACCGACGTCGAAGCAGATGTCAGTGATGCTTCGATCCGTGCAGCGCAACAGGAAGAGCGCCCGTTCGACGCGGCGGCGCTGGAGATAGCGATGCGGAGTCTCGCCGAACGTCGCGCGAAATTCGCGGATGAAGTGGGCTTCGGACACGCACGCAACGCGCGCAAGCGTTGGGATGTCGAGCGAGCGGCCGTAGGTGAGGTCCATGGCGTCGCGGGCGCGCAGCAGCCGCCGGTTGGTTTCCTCGACTGCCCGAGTCATCGGGACGCGGGCTGCTTCCCCGGGAGGGATCGCGCATAGGCGACGCCCTCGTTCACCCATCGTTGCAGCTCCGGCTTGGTTCGCACTCCGTCGGGCTCGACGCGCAACCACCCTTCCATCGCGCGTCCCCGCATCACCGCCACCTCGGCGTGCGGCCGGGCGGCCAGTTCGGCGGTTCTCGCCGGATCGACTCGCACCAGGACTCCACCCTGGCCACTCGCGCTGATGGCCATATTGCCCATGACCAGGAAGGCCAGGCCGCCGAACATTCCCTTCTCGGACAATCCTGCCTCGCCGCGAACCAGCTCGCGGATGCGATCGGCCAGATCCGTGTCGTATGCCACCTCACGATTTTCCGACAAGGAGCCCGGCCGGCGCGGGGAACCACTCCCGTCGGAGTTCGTGTCGCAGATGATCACCGGGTCCTTCATCGCCACGGCGCCGACGTTGCGCGGAATCGGCAACGCCTCCAGCTGGAGCACCGGTCCACGTTCAGGGTCGCCTGCTCTCACGGCGTCATCCTGGCTCGCAGGCGGCGGTGTCCAGAAGCCGCAATCGGACTGCAATCACCTGGTTCCACGATGCCCAAAGTCGTACAACATCAGGAGCGCAGAGATGCCCAATCCGATTGACAGGTTCACGCAGGCGATCGAGACCGCCTCGATCGGCGAAGCCGGCGTCTTCGCGCCGAACGCCGTGCTCGACGCCACAGTCCCCAACTGGCGTTTCACCGTGGAGGGAGCCGCGAGTGTCGAGGCTGAGCTGGGACGCTGGTTTGCCGATCCCGGACGCTTCGAGGACATCCAGAGGACGGCACTCCCCGATGGCGAGCTCGTTGAATTCGTGCTCACCTGGGAGGAGGACGGTGAACCCCACATGTGTCACCAGGCGCACCACATCGAGGTCAAGGACGGTCTGATCACCCGCGACCGGGCCTGGTGCGGGGGCAGGTGGGGCGCCGCGCTCCAGGCCGAGATGGCCGAAGCCGCGCGACCATGACCGCGATGACATCACCCAGCCGCACGATTCCGCTCTCGGATTCCATCGACCGCCTGCTCGAGGGCGCCGAACAGCGGGAATCCTGGAAGACCACGGACTCCCTGTCGGGCAGCCACTTCGAGCGGGTGGTCATCGACGGGGTTCCACTGATCGTGAAGTACAGCTCCCTCGACAACGACTGGATCATGCGCGCGACCGGCGATCTCAACTCGCGCCAGCTGACCTTGCTCACGTCCGGCGTGCTCGACACGCTCCCCGCCGCCATCGACCACACGATTGTCGGTTGCGCTCCCTACACCGACGACGGCGGACATCGTGGCGCGGCGCTGTTGATGCGCGACGTCTCCGATTCGCTCGTTCCTGCCGGCAGCGAGCACATCACGATGCACCAGCACCGCGGCTTCATCCAGGACATGGCCGCGATGCACGCGGCATACTGGGGATTCCACGATGACGCGGGCTTGTGTCCGCTGTCGCATCGCTACGTCTTCCTGACGCCGACGATGGCCGAGCTTGAGATGGCGACGCCTCGCGGTGACTCAGTACCTCACGCGGTCGCAGACGGATGGCGACGTCTCGACGAGCAGTATCCAGCGGACGCGCGCCGGCTGCGGAAGCTCGCCGCTGACCCGTGGCCACTGGTCGATGCTTTGCAGGCTGGACCACAGACATTCATCCACAGCGACTGGAAGCTCGGCAACCTCGGACGCGAGGGATCCCGGACCATCCTGCTCGACTGGGATCGAATCGGCGAGGCGCCGCCGCTCGTCGATCTCGCCTGGTACCTGGCGGTCAACTGCGACCGGCTCCCCGAGCCGAAAGAGGACACCATCAACGCGTATCGGACGTCGCTCGAGTCCTCAGGCATCTCCACCGCGTCGTGGTGGGCCGACCAGCTCGCACCAGCGCTGGCCGGAGCATTCCTGCAGCTGGCCTGGGCCAAGACCGGCGACGCGACCGAGTTCGGATGGTGGAGCGAGCGCCTCGCGGCGTGGAATCCCTGACCACCGAACCCAGGAACGCGTACCGAGGGGTTGCTGCCGCATGGGCCGCTGGTCCGGCCGCGATGTACGACAAGCTCGCGTCGGTCGCCCTTACGAGCGCCGCAAACAGTCTGCGTGGTGCGAGCGTGCTCGACGTCGGCGCCGGTACCGGTGCGCTGTGCCGTGCGCTGAAGACGGCAGGAGCGGTCCCGATCGCCGTCGACATGTCCGGAGACATGCTCCGCCTGATCGGCGACGCAGCCCTGGGCTCGGTCGTCGGCGACATGTGCGCGCTGCCCTTTCGTGACGGCGGATTCGACGCTGCAGTCAGCGGGTTCGCAATCTCGCACGTCGACGTTCCCGAGCGTGCTCTGGCGGAGATGTCCCGCGTTGTTCGACCCCACGGTCAGGTGATCGCCTCGGTGTTCGGGGAGGCGGCCCCCGCTGCATCGAAGGACGCCGTCGATGAGGTCGCTCGGGGTTTCGGATTCGATCCGCCCGCCTGGTACGTGCAGCTCAAGAGAGGCACCGAACCCCGATCGAACACGCCCGCGCTGCTGGGAGCGTGCGCCGGAGCCGCCGGCCTCGAGGACATCGACGTCGCGGACCTGGTCGTCGATTCCGGACTCGATACCCCCGAGTCGATCGCCGCGTATCGGATTGGACTTGCGCATCTTGCGCCGTTCGTTGCATCGCTTCCCGGCTCACAGCGCGACGAGTTCTTCAGGCGCGCCGTGGCCGCGGTCCGCGAGCGCGGTCAGCCGGTGCGACCTCGGGTCCTGGTGCTCTCGAGTCGCGTCCGCGCGTAGTCAAAGAACAGCGCGCGCGCGGATGCGTCGAGGTGGTCGGCGAGCCGGTCGCGATGCGCCGCGGCCAGCGCCCAGCATGTTTCGGACGACAGCGCGGCGCCGAGTTCCGCTATCACCCACCATGCTTCGACTCCGGCAACCGCGGACAGCGACGAGCTCAACTCGGCAAGCGCATCTGTGGTAGGCGGCTCAGCGCCCATCGCCGCCCGGGCCTGGAGCCGAAGCACCTCGCCCAGCTGCGCGTAGCGAGGCGCGTATCGGTCGGTTGCGGAAGCGATGAGCCGATCGGCACGAGTGAGCGCGCTCTCGGGGTCGCCACGCAGCAGCGCGATCCGTCCTTCCAGGAGGTCGACCCGCAACTCGTGGCGCCAGCGGTATGCGTAGATGTCTCGCATGAGGTCGCGGGCCGCGTCGATGGCCGTGCTCGCGATGACGGCCTCACCCTCGGCGATCGCGTCGTCGCAGGGATCGAGGACCGCGTACACCTCGAGATCGGGATACGCGGAATCGCGGGCGCCCTCGAGTGCCTCCTGGTTGCCCGCACGCGCGCGGGCGAGATCCCCGATGTTGCGGTGCACCCATGCACCGAGGTTCACACCCAGCGCTGCGTAGCGGGTCAGGCCCCGGCGGCGGCTCTCCGCAACTGCTCGCTCGAGGACGGCAAGGCTCTCGCTCGCGCGACCGCACGTCCCCAGCGCATAGCCGTGCGCGAGATAGGCGTGCACCGGCGTGTAGATCGTGGACACGGCATCGACCGCGGCATAGGGGCTTGACTCGATCGCGTTGATCGCGACGTCCGCCTCGCCCATGTGCACCTTGAGAAATGCATACACCGATGTCGGTGGGCGCAGCCGATGCTTGCGGCACTCGGCCATTGCTCGATCCATGAGGTCGTTCGCAGCTGCGACGTCGCCGATCGCGTGGAGCGCGCGGGCGCGGATGACCTGTCCCTGCACGCGCTGACCCGTTTCGCTCGACTGCTGAACGAGCGCCTCACCGAGTGCGGCGGCGCGCTCGAAATCCCTGCAGTAGTAGGCGGCGGAACCTGCCACCTCGAGCGCACGCGCGTCACTGGATATCTCGACAGCACGCTCTGCGTCCGCCTGGGCTGCCTCGAAGCGGGTGAGCCGGAGTTGCACGACCGCGCGCTGGATGCGTGCATCGGCGGTGTCGTCAGCCTCGATGGCCTCGGTGGCGAGACCGAGCGCGGTTGCGTTGTCGAATCGATCGGCGGCGATGCGGCTCGCGGCGGTCAGCGCAGACGACGCGATTGACCTCGCACCACTGAGCCTTGCATGGTGCGCGACCAGCAGCGGATCCGACCCCGGCAGTCCCGACAGCACGCGGGCGGCTTCACGGTGAAGGAGGGCACGTCGCGGCGATGCTGTGGATGCGTCGAGCACCTCGCGCACGATGGCGTGACGGAACCCGTACGCGCCATCGCGGGCTTCGAGCAGCCCGAGACGCACGCCGACGTCGAGGTCTTCGAGCAGGCCAATCGGGTCGGTTCTGAGCACGTCCGCGAGGACATCGATGTCGATGGATGTGCCGAGAATCGCCGCGCTGGTCAATGTCCTCGTCGCCGCGCCGGCTTCCGCGCAACGCTCAAGCACCGCGGCCTGAATCGATTCCGGTGGGGCGGCGCTGTCGTCGCTCGACGCCAGCTGAGTGAGAAAGAGTGCGTTGCCGCCGCTGCGTTCATGCAGGCGAGCGGCCCGCGCTTCTCCGACGATCTGCCGCGCCGCATCAAGCGACAGCGGCGAGAGCACCAGACGTGTCGCCTGGGGCAGCACGTCCCCTTCATCTGTGCGGCGGGTGAGCATCAGCAGCACCGGCAGATCCGGACTGGTGACCAGGTCGGTGATCCACGCCCAGGACAGCGCGTCGGCGCGCTGAGCATCGTCGACAAAGAGCACAGCCGGCGATGAGCAGGCTCGTCGGAGCAGGCGGCGCAGTGCTGCGAACACCACGGCAAGACCCGCCGGCGACGATGCCTGCGCCTGGGTGATGTCCACGGCGGGCTCGGTGTCCGCCGACGTCCAATCGAGCATCGGCTCGAGCAGCGTTGCATCGCTGCCAAGCAGCTCGCGACCGATGTCCGCACCGACTCTGCGCAGGTGATTACGGATCATGTGCAGCACCGGCTGGAGTGGCAGCGCTCTGCTCAGCTGATCACACCGCGCCGTGAGCACCACGGTCTCGGGCCTGAGCCGGTCGATCCAGGCAGACGCCACGGCCGTCTTGCCAATCCCGGGCTCGCCCTCGATGACGACTGCCACCGGCGTGCCACTCTGGGCTCGGAGGAATGCTTCGTCGAGCATGCGCAATTCGTCGTCGCGGCCGGGCAGAGCTGCGCCGTCGCGCGCCGTTCCCGGATTGGCGCGCTGAGCCGACACGGTGACGCCGGGGACCGGAACTCCCTTGAGGACCGCGATCTGTGCTGCGTTGGTGAGCTCCGAGGGTGACGTGCCGAGCTCGTCGGCCAGCCGCTCGCGCATCCGCTCGTACATCGCGAGCGCCGATGAGGACCTGCCCTGAGCGGCCAGCGCTGCCATCACCAGTCGGAGGGATTCCTCGTCGTACGGATCCTCGTCAAGCGCTTGCTCGGCGGCCTCAACCCCTGTGCCGAGATCGCCGGCCGCAAGCGCAGCCCGTGCGACGAGCTGGCGTGCTCGGGTGGAGAGGCGCTCGACGGCGCGCCGGTCCTCAACCGGCCAGGCCTCGTCATCAAGCGCCGGATGTGCGAGCAACATCCGAGCTGCGGTCGCGGCGGCAAGCGCCGGCGCGGCCTCGTTTTCGTGCAGCCTTCGCACGGCTTCCGCTTCGAGCTCGAATGCGGCAACCAGATCGACCCAATCGGCGTGCAGCGCGTAGCCATGATCGCTGTGGCTGATACGCGTGCCGCCGAGGACACGGCGAAGACGGCTCATGATGACCGCGACCTGGGCGGGCGGGTCGCGGGGTTGGTCGTCGAGCCAGAGGACCTCAGCCAGCCGCTCGATGCTCACGGGCCGGCCCTGTGCGATGCCAAGGACGCGGAGGGCAACGCGTGCCTTGCGACTCCCCAGCTCGTGTTCGGCGAACCCTTCGACTGAGAGGCCGTCGATCACGCGGATGCGTATTGCGTCCGGCGACTTCGCCGGACGCTCCGACCGCGGGGCCTCGGCGCGGACCACGGCGCCAAGGATACGTGCCGCGGGATCGCGTTAGGAACGTGCTACCGGACCCCCTGTGTGGGTGTGTTCTCAACGCGTTTGCTGCGATTCGCCGGGTGTGCTCCAACCGGCCGGCTCGTGCTGAGTGCGGCGTATCCACGGCGCAGTCCGAGTCGCTGCATTCGCGACGTCCCAGCGCCGGTTCCCTCGCTCCGGCTGCGATGTGCAGCCATGGCTCGGCCCGCTGAATGCAGTGCAGCCCCCACAGAACCGTCCGCTGGTTGCTAGGATCCGCTTCTGGGGGATTGGAGACGCTGTGGCGCTCCGATTCCGGTAGGGGATTGGTTGTTTGCGGCAGCGTGGTGCCGGAGGAGGAATGGCATGCGGGGCAGTTTGAGTTTTCGAAGGATGGGCGGCGTTATCGGATCGGCGGCGTTGCTCGGAACCGCGGCCTTCGTGGGCGGAGGCACAGCGGCTCTGGCGAGCGGGCCGCTCTACGTGTCGCCGACGGGCAGCTCGGGCAATGCCGACACGTCGTGCGCTACTGCAGCGTACGCGACGATCCAGTCAGCCGTGACCGCGGCGCCTGCAAGCGACACCGTGATCGTGTGCCACGGCACCTACGCCGAGGACGTCTTGGTCTCCAAGGCGCTGACGCTGCGCGGCCAGCACGCGTCGATCGACGCGAGCGGGCTGACCAACGGCATCGTCGTAGTGGCGTCTGGGGTCACTGTCAAGGGCTTCACCGTAACCGGCGCGCTGGGCGAGGGCATTGCCGTGTTCCCCGCCGGTGTGCTGAGTCACGCGGCACCCCCGTTCGCCCCGGTGACCAACGTGCAGGTGCTCAACAACACGGTGAGCCACGACGATACCGGATACGTCCCGCCCACGGGATGCACTGCGCCGAACCTGTATCCAGGCGACTGCGGCGGGGGCATCCTCTTTGATGCAGTCGCCAATTCGGTGATCTCCGGGAACACGGTGGAGCACAATGTCGATGGCATCCTCGTGGTCGACGACTTCGGGCCGAGCCATGACAACTCGATCACGGGCAACACCGTCTCGTACAACGTCAATGAGTGCGGGATCACGCTGCCGTCGCACAACAGCGGCGCGGCGACAGCGGTCCAGAACCCCAACGGCTCTTACACAGTCACGGGCGAGAATCCGGCCGTAGGTGGAGTCTTCAACAACACCGTCGCGGGTAATGTGGTCGACTTCAATGGCACCGGAGGCTTCAAGGTCAACGCGGCTGGCAGCGGGGCGGGGGTCCTCCTCGCCGGAGCGTCAGCTGGCACGGCTGTGTATGACAACGTCATCAAGAACAACGAGATGCACGGCAACGGCTTGGCCGGCGTCACCCTGCACGCCCACTACCTCGGTGGCGAGTACGTGGACGGCAACCAGATCATCGGCAACACGATCGGGACGAACAACACCAAGGGCGACATCCTCGACACCCCGATCAGCGCCGCCGATTTTCAGACCACGGGGATCATGCTGTTCTCGTCGATGCCGGTGCACGTCGTGGTGTCCGGCAATAAGATCTCCTCGGATCAAGTCGGGATCTGGGCGACCCCAAATCTGACGCTCACCGGATCGCCAAACAGCTTCAGTTCGGTTGCCGTCCATACCTTCCTCGCCAACACGCCCTTCGGAAGCGCGCTGTTTGCGACCGGCGTGACCAGCTCATCCGCAACCTTGGTCGGCATCGCCGTGCCCAACGGTTTCGCAACCACGGTGTACTTCCAGTTCGGCACGTCACCGCCGCTCTTCGGGGTCACGCCGCCCACCAAGATCGGCGCTGGAGACGGGATCGTCGGCGTGACGGCAACCCTCAACGGGTTGAGCCCGAGCACGACTTACCTTTTCCAGTTGGTCATGACCAATGCCAACGGGACGTCTGCCGGTTTCACGGGGGTGTTCACCACCGCGGCCTGACCAGAATTCCGCGCTCTCACGGAGCTTCGAGCCGCCGGCAGGCGTATCGTTGCCGGCGGCTCCACTGGGCTGCCTGGGCTAGTTGGTCCCCACTGCGGCAACAATCGAACGAGCACAGCCCAGCCAAGACAACCAGCCAAGACCGCGTCGCCATCCCGACCGCGCGCCTGAAGGAGCCGGCTTAGGCCGGTACGTCTCGAGGCGGGATCGGCGACGGTGCACCCGCCCCGTGGCGAAGCCCGTCAAACAGGAGGCTCACCAGGCGCTGCGAGGCCTCCGAACGCTCCTGGTCTGTCGACATGCAGATCCCGCCGACGGCACGTAGCAGATCTGCCCCATCGACATCGGCGCGAACCGTGCCGGCGGCGACGCCTGCCTCGAGGAGCTTGGAGGCTGCCGCGCTGGCGCGTCCACGCGTTTGCTCCGAGAAACTGGCGTTGCTGCTCATCAGCGGCTTCAGCAGCGACGACATCCCGCGCTTGGTGGCGACGTGCCGGACGAACAGCTGCATCCATTCTGCCAGCGCCTGATCAGGCGGCATGGTCTCGAGGAGTTGGTCGGCGCTTTCGCAGAGCACGTCGATCTCGTGGCGATAAACGGCTTCCACGATCGACTCCCGCGTCGGAAAGTGGCGGTAGAGCGTGCCAATCCCGACGCCCGCGTCGCGAGCGATGTCCTCGAGCGGAACTTCCGCCCCCCGGGCGGCGAAAGCGGCGGCGGCGGCGGCGATCAGGAGATCGCGGTTGCGCAGCGCGTCGGCGCGGGGGCGGCGGTCTGTCGATGGGGAAATCGCGCTCTCGACCGCACCGGTCTCAGCCTCCGCCACGTCATGAGCCACTTGGCACCAAACCTCAGTTGCAAAACGGAGGTAACCTCCGTATACTTCCGGAGGTAGCGTCCGTTTCCTGATTCTACGCCATCCGGAGGTTGTCTGTGCCACCCACTGCCACACTCGTCGCCCCACCCACCCAGGCCGCCCCGCGCCGGACCCGCCGGGGCCTGGTGCTCGGGATCATCCTGGCCGTCCAGTTGATGGTCGTCCTCGACGCCACCATCGTGAACATCGCGCTCCCCGACATCGCCGGGGCGCTCCACTTCTCCCCGACGAACCTGTCGTGGGTGATCACCGCCTACACCCTCGCCTTCGGGGGCTTCCTGCTCCTGGGCGCGCGGGCAGGCGATCTGCTCGGACGCCGCCGCGTGTTCATCGCGGGCATCGGGCTCTTCACCCTCGCCTCGTTCCTGGGCGGCGTGGCTCCGTGGAGTGGCTGGTTGCTGGCGGCTCGTGCGCTGCAGGGTATCGGCGGTGCGCTTGCGGCGCCCTCGGCCCTTGCGCTCCTGATGACCATGTTCCAGGACGGCCAGGAGCGCGTCCGCGCGATCGGCTGGTACACCGCCGTCTCCATTGGCGGTGGGGCCATCGGCCTCATCCTCGGCGGCCTGCTGGTTCAGTGGGCGTCGTGGCGGTGGGTGCTGTTCGTCAACGTGCCGATCGGCATTGTCGTGGTCGCGCTCGCACGGCGACTGCTCACGGAAACCTCCAGCCGCAACGGTCATTTCGACGTTCGCGGTGCGCTCGCCTCGACAATCGGTGTCACATCGCTCGCCTACGGCTTCGTGCGTGCCGCGACGTCGGGATGGGGCGACACCATCACCATCGCCGCGTTCTCTGTGGGTGTCGCGCTGCTGGCGGGTTTCGTGCTGCTGGAGAGGCGCGCCCCTGAGCCGATCACGCCACTGCGACTCTTCGCTGATCGCAGCCGCAGCGCGTCATACGTCGCGCGTCTCTTCCTCACCGCGGGAATGTTCGGGATGTTCTTCTTCCTGACCCAGTTCCTTCAGGAGGTGCTGCACTACACCCCCATCGAGGCGGGTCTGGCATTCCTCCCTTTCACCATCGCGCTGTTCGCGATGTCGCAGCTGAGCGCGCGGTGGCTGGTGCAGCGATTCGGCGCCAAGCACGTGATGGTGTTCGGGTTCACCGTGTCGACGATCGGCATGCTGCTGCTGATTCCGCTTTCGGCATCCAGCGGCTATGGTTCGTTGCTTGCGCCGCTGATGCTCTTTGGTGCCGGCAACGGGCTTGCGTTTGTGCCATTGACGTCGACATCGTTGAGCGGCGTGCGACAGGATGAGGCAGGCGCAGCGTCGGGGCTGGTCAACGTGATGCAGCAGCTGGGCGGTGCACTCGGACTCGCGGTGCTCGTGTCAGTCTTTGGCACCGCCGCGCGCGGTGTGGCGGGCCAGTCGGTGGCGGCGGCGCAGCGTGCGTTCGTGGTGGGCGCCGATCACGCATTCATCGCGGCAACGCTGTTCGTGGGTGCGACGGTTGCCGTTCTGGTTGTGGCGATTCGCGGGCGGCGTGCAGCCGCCCGCGCCGCAGCCGTGCCCGCCTGGGTCCGCGATATCGATGCAACGACCGCGGCTACGGTAGAGGCTTGACAGGGCTCACAAAGATGGTCGATCTGTAGTACTCGAGCTCAGCGATCGACTCGCGGATGTCATCGAGCGCTCGATGCGTCTCGCGCTTTGCGGGCGCATTGGCGAAGGCATCGGGATACCACCGTCTGCAGAGCTCCTTGATGCTCGATACGTCGATCGACCGGTAGTGGAGAAAGTTCTCGAGATCGGGAAGCTGTGCGGCAAGGAAGCGCCGGTCTGTGGCGATGGAATTGCCGCACAGCGGAATCGATCGAGGTTCGTTGATGTGCGATTGCAGGAATTCGAGCGTCTGCCGGCCGGCATCTACAAGGGAGACCGTCGACGACTCGATTGCCGTGAGCAGCCCTGACCGCGTGTGCATCCTTCGCACGACGTCATCCATGCCTTCAAGTTCCTCAGTCGACGCGTGCACGACGATGTCGGGCCCGTCGGCGATCAGATGGAGGTCATCGTCGGTGATCACGGTGGCGATCTCGACGATCACGTGGCGTGCCGGGTCGAGGCCGGTCATCTCCAAGTCCATCCAGGCGAGCACGACGCGATCGTAGCGCGCCCCTCACACACAATGGTCGCCATGAGCATCAGGATCAGGGTCACCACGACGATCGGTGCGTCGCCCGAGACAACATGGTCGTCGATAGAGCACATCGAGTCGCACGTCGCATGGATGGCTGATGCTGAGTCGATCACGTTCACGACGTCGCAACGTTCTGGTGTGGGCACGAGATTCGACTGCCGCACGAGGATCGGCCCCATCCGGCTGGTCGACGCTATGGCAGTTACTCAGTGGGTGCCACTGCAGGCGATGGGGGTTGACCATCGTGGCGTGGTACGCGGTTCCGGTGTCTTCACGCTGCGCAACGTGAGCGATCGACGAACAATGTTCTCGTGGGAGGAGCGGTTGACCTTCCCCTGGTGGTTGGGTGGCCCGCTCGGCGAACAGGTCGCGCGACCATTGCTCGTGCGGATCTGGCGCGGGAACCTCGCTCGCCTCAAGCAAGTGGTCGAACGGCACCAGCCCAAGTGAGAATGCCGCGCTGTCGACGAGACGATGCGACCCTCAGACCGATCGGCGGAGCTGCGGGGTCGGGCGCCAGACCAGGTGTCGTACCGGTCGGTCCACCCGCCCCCGTCCCACCATCGGCGCGCCCCGGACTCCGGGTCCGGGTACCAGTCGGGCGGGGCGTCCTCATACGCGTCCTCTGCTTCGAGGACATCGTCGCGCCGGGCGAACCACCACTAGCGTAAGCACTACGCGGCCCGAGCGTCGGGGTCATTTCGGTCAACAGCCATGTGCGACCAGGGGACACCGCCTCGGTCCACCGTCACGAGGACGCAACAGCGGGCCGCCCAGATCGCACTTGTCGCTCGCGGCCGTCAACTCCAGCCCCGTTCCGGGTCACAAAAGGGGACAGGGCATATGACAAAGCCCTGACACGAACACTTTTTCGCCTAGGCTCGCATCGTCTTCGTCACCCAGTCTTGAGATCCTTTGTGAGTACCACTCACCCGACCCGCATCTCCCGACACGCATTGATTCACCGGCTTCGAACGCCGACGTGCCTTGTGACGGGTATCGCCATGCTGGTCGCGCTCCTGCCGACCACCGTGTTCGCCGCGGGGTCACCGCTCGAGGCCGAGACGTTCGCCAACAACTCGACCGCGGCGGGGCAGTGGTCGCTACCCGCGGGGCGCGGTGGCGTCAACGGCGCCTGCCTGACGGCGGGGCCGGTCTCCGCAACCACCTCGATCCCCAACTGCGCCGCCCCGCCTGACGTCTCGGGCAGCGGAGCGCTCCGCCTGACCACCAATGCCGGCAACCAGGTCGGAGCCGTGTTCTATCAGGCGAGCCTGCCGACCACCGAAGGACTGGACCTCACCCTCGACACCTATCAGTTCAACGGCACCGGGGCCGACGGCATCGTGTTCGCGCTCGCGGCAGCCGATCCTTCGAACCCCACGCCCCCGACCAGCACCGGACCTCTCGGCGGCGACCTCGGGTACGCGGCGAACACACAGGGCTCTCCGGGAACCGCAGGGATGCCCTTCGGATACCTCGGCATCGGCCTCGACGTTTACGGCAACTACCAGAACACGCCGCTCGCCGGGGGGTCCGGATGCACCATTCCGTCCCCGCTCGTCGCCAACAGGGCATATCCCGAGGCCGTGACGGCACGCGGACCGGGCAACGGCACGGTTGGCTACTGCATCCTCGGGACGACGGCGACGACGTACAACAAGTCAAGCGGCGGCGGCAGCGGTGGCGGGACGATCAGCAATGTCGGCCCGGGCAACACACTCGACAACCAGACCGCGACGTCGCGGGCCGGGGCCATGGTCCCGGTCGAGATGGCCATCAACCCAACCGGCGCGGCAACCACGACCGGGAGCGGGCTCACCGTCCCGGCAAGCTCGTGGCTGATCGCGTACACACCACTCGGGACTGCGACACAGCAGACGCTGAGCGGCGCATTGCCCACGACGAGCAACAACGCCGCCCTCGCAACCTTTCCCGCGTCGTGGATCAACCCCGTGACGCTGATCCCGTATCAGCTGACCTTTGGGTGGACCGCTTCGACCGGTGGCTCCAATGAGTACCACGAGGTCAACCAGCTGGTGGCCTCGACACTGATCGGCGCAGTGCCGGATCTGTCCCTGACCAAGTCCGACAACGAGAGCGGGCAGATGATCGCCGGCAACCAGGCCGACTTCATCCTCACGCCAGGGACCACCGCAGCCGGTGGACCTGAGACGAACCCATTGACAGTCACCGATACGCTTCCGGCGGGCATGACCCCGGGCACCGCGACGAGCCCCTCCGATTGGGCGTGCACCACCGTCGGCCAGGTGGTGACCTGCACCTATACGCCGCTGGTGGCAATTGCGGCTGGGACGACGCTGCCTGATATCACCATCCCGGTCACGCTGTCGTCGTCCTTGAGCGGTACGGTCACCAATACCGCGCGCATCTCATCGATCGACGGCTTGCCAGCGGTCAGCAACGATGCCGTGCAGGTCAGCACCTTCGCCGCGACGGCGTTGCCGTCGCCGCAGGCCTACTTGCAGCCGGTGACCTACACGGCTGCGCTGCCGTCGAGCGCCACAGGGACTGTGACCTTCCGCATCGGCGCCACGGTCTTGTGCACCACCACGTTGCCGGCGCTGAGCTGCACCGCGAGCAATGCTCCCGTCGGTTCGGACACGGTGACGGCCAGCTACTCCGGCGACTCGAACTTCGCTCCGCAGACAACCACGACCACAGTGACGATCACCAGGGCAACGCCGACGTTCACCGAGGCGGCGGCCCCCGCGTCCATTCCGTATGGCGCGCAGGACACGCTCTCCGTGGCCGGTCTCCCGGGTGGCGCAACTGGAACCGTCACCTTCACCTCGGGTGGTTCCACACTCTGCACGACATCGCTGCCGACCCTGAGCTGCCAGACGGCGGCCACGCTCGCGGCAGGCCTGTATCCGGTCACCGCAACCTACTCCGGTGACGGCAACTACACCACCGCGACTGCGCTCGGCGCGAGCTTCACGGTGACCCAGCTGACCACGTCGATGACCGAATCGGCATCGCCCGCGAGCGTCCCATACGGCACGGCCGACACGCTGTCGGTTGCCGGTTTGCCCGGTGGGGCAACGGGAACTGTCACGTTCACGTCGGGCGGGTCGACTCTCTGCGTCGCCCCGTTGCCGGCGCTGAGCTGCGCCACCGCGACGACATTGACTCCCGGCACATACCCGGTCACCGCGAAGTACTCGGGTGACATCAACTACGTCGCGACGACAGCGGCCGGCGCCAGCTTCATCGTCACCAAAGCGAGCACCACAATCTCCGAGTCGGCTGCTCCGGCGAGCGTGCCGTACGGCACCAGCGACACGCTCTCCGTGTCGGGGTTGGCCGCGGGCGCCACCGGTACCGTCACCTTCACGTCCGGTGGATCGACGCTCTGCGTCGCCGCTCTCCCCTCCACAAGCTGCGCCACGTCGACGAGCCTCGCTCCCGGAACGTACCCGGTGACCGCGACGTACTCCGGTGACAGCAACTATGCAGGCGTAACCGCCAGCGGAGCCAGCTTCGCCGTCACCAGGGCGACGACATCCATGACCGAATCCGCATCGCCTGCATCGATCGGATATGGGTCTCAGGACACGCTCTCAGAGGCTGGACTGCCTGCCGGCGCGGTGGGAACCGTGACCTTCACATCGGGCGGTTCCACCCTGTGCACGGCCCTCCTGCCCGCGACCAGCTGCCAGACGTCCGCAACCCTCGGCGCGGGGACGTACCCGGTGACCGCGACCTACTCGGGTGACACCGACTACCAGGGAACCATCGCCACCGGCGCAAGCTTCGTGGTCACCAGGACGGACCCGGTGTTCACCGAGTCGGCGGCGCCTGCGAGCATCCCGTACGGCACGGCTGACACGCTGTCCACAACCGGGCTACCTGCCGATGCCACCGGAACCGTGACCTTCACCTCGGGCGGATCTACCCTCTGCATCGCCGCGCTCCCGGCGACGAGCTGTGACACGTCAACGTCGCTGGCCCCGGGGACCTACGCGGTGACCGCGACGTACTCCGGTGACAGCAACTACAACGGCGCAACCGTCAGTGGCGCCAGCTTCGTCGTCACCAAGGCTGACACCGCGATGACCGAGTCGGCGGCACCCGCATCCATCGCGTACGGATCGCAGGACACGCTCTCCGTCGCCGGCCTCCCCGGCGATGCGACAGGGACCGTGACGTTCACCTCTGGTGGATCGACGCTGTGCGTCGCGGCGTTGCCGGCGATCAGCTGCCAGACAGCGACGACGCTGGTCCCGGGCACCTACCCGGTGACGGCGGTCTACGCAGGTGACGCCAATTACAACGGCGCGACCGCAACGGGTGCCAGCTTCGTCATCACCAAGGCCGACCCGCCATTCACCGAGTCCGCAGCACCCTTGAGCATCCCCTACGGGACAGCCGACACGCTGTCCACCGCCGGTCTTCCCGGCGATGCGACCGGGACCGTGACGTTCACCTCGGGCGGAGCAACGCTCTGCAGCGCCGCGCTGGCGGCGCTCAGCTGCCAGACATCGGCCACGCTGGCTCCCGGCACGTACCCGGTGACCGCGACCTACTCCGGCGATGGCAACTACCGCGGCGGCGCCGCGACGGGCGCCAGCTTTGTGGTGACGCGTGCCGGCACCTCGATGACCGAATCCGCAGCGCCTGCAACCATTTCCTATGGGATGCAGGACACCCTGTCAGTCTCGGGACTGCCTGGAGACGCGACCGGCACCGTCATCTTCACCTCGGGCGGATCGACGCTCTGCACCGCACTGCTGCCGGCGATGAGCTGTCAGACCGCGACCACGCTGGTTCCGGGCACCTACCCGGTGACGGCGACATATTCGGGCGACGGCAACTACAACGGCACGACTGCAGCCGGCGCGAGCTTCACCGTGACCAAGGCCGCCACCCCGCTGACCGAGTCCGCCTCTCCGGCGATGATCGTATACGGCACCACCGATACCGTCTCAGCTTCCGGGCTTCCCGCCGGCGCCACGGGGACCGTGACCTTCACCTCGGGCACCACCGCGTTGTGCACGGCTATGCTGCCGGCGACAAGCTGCCAGACCCCGGCGACGCTGACGCCGGCAGTATATCCGGTCACGGCCACGTACTCGGGTGACAGCAACAACAGTCCCGCCACAGCGACCGGCGCGCAGTTCACCGTCATCAAAGCGGACACGACGATGACGGTGCATGTCTCTCCGACGGAGACGGTGCAGGGCGGGCCGGTCACGCTGTGGGTCACAGGTCTGCCGCCCGGTGCCACAGGTACGGTGACCTTGACCTCGGGCAACGTGGTGCTCTGTACCGTGACGCTTCCGGCAACCAGCTGCACGCCCACGATCAGCCTCCCACCCGGCTCGTATCCGGTCACCGCGACCTACTCGGGCAATGGCAACTACAACGGCACGAACGCGGTTAACAGCGGTGTCCTCGGCGTGCTCGCTGCGGGCACAAACCCTTCGGTCCCCACAACCGGGGGCCTCCCGGACGGCCGGCGTACCTTCCTCGGTGCGCTGCTGGTCATGGCGGGTGCCGCTTCGCTGGTGATCTCGCGGCGCTGGTGGAGCAACCACAGGACCGTCTGACCGTCCGCCGAGCCACGCTCGTCAGCGCGCTTCGGGACCTGGCATGCCGCGGCTCGACCGCCGTACCCTAGCTCGCTGACTGCGGATGGTTCGTGGATGGAGAAGCTTCGATGATCAGAGCCGGCGCGCGGGTCACGTACAAGAGCCCGCTCCACCAGATGACCCAGACCACGCCGACCTGTCTCTGGAACGACTCCGCTGCGATCGACGAGCTCACCTACGCCATGGAACACGGGGCTGTCGGAGCAACATGCAACCCGGTGATCGCCGCGACGGTCCTCGCGGATGATGCGGCCACCTGGCGGCCGCGCACCGAAACCTTGCTTCGCGAACGTCCCACGGCCACCGAGGACACCATCGCTTGGAAGCTCGTCGAGGAACTGTCGATACGAGCAGCACGGCTCCTCGAGCCGATCTTCGAGGCACAGCACGGCCGCAACGGGCGCCTTTCCATCCAGACCGATCCGCGCCTCTTTCGCAACAGTGACGCAATCGTCGAGCAGGCACTCGCATTCAACGCGCTCGCCCCCAACATGATTGTGAAGATCCCGGTGACTCGCGCCGGAATCACGGCGATCGAGGAGGCGACCCATCGAGGAATCAGCATCAATGCGACTGTCTGCTTCACCCTTGCGCAGTGCATCGCCGTGGCCGAGGCGGTCGAGCGCGGTCTCCGGCGCCGCGAGGACGAAGGCCAGGACGTCGCGTCGATGGGATCCGTCTGCACGATCATGGTCGGCAGGCTCGATGACTGGCTCAAGGTGGTCATGGAACGCGACGGGATCATCCTCGATCCCGGATATCTCGAGTGGGCCGGCGTCGCCGTGTTCAAGAAGGCCTACAGGATCTTCGCCGAGCGTGGCTACAGGATCCGATTGCTCTCCGCTGCGTTTCGCAACCACATGCACTGGAGTGAGTTCATTGGCGCTGACGCGGTCGTGTCTCCGACTCACGCGTGGCAGCTGCGCATCAATGCGAGCGATATCGAGGCGATCCCGCGAATCGAGATCCCGGTCCATCCCACGGTGATCGAGGAACTGAAGCGACACTTCGACGACTTCCGCCACGCGTACGCCGAGGACGGCATCAGCGTCGACGAGTTCGATGCTTTCGGCGCGACGCGGCGCACCCTGCGCCAGTTCTGTGCTGCATGCGGTGACCTGGATGCCTTCGTCCGAGACGCGATGATCCCGAATCCCGACCGGCGATCGACAGCATGACGTCGACATCATTGATTCGCGCCGGTGAGCAGACCAAGCACATCTCGCTCGAAGTGGTTGCGGTGGGGCGGGGCGAGGCTGTCGAGCTCGGACCGGGAAGCGAACAGCTCGTGGTGATCCTGTCAGGACGTGCGCAGCTCAGCCTCGAAGGCCAGGACTCCGGGGTCGTCGGCGGCCGAGCTGACGTGTTCGAGGGTGCCGGTGACGCGGTCTATGTGCCGCCTGCCTCATCGGCGGTGCTGGTGGGGGCCGGTGGCGAGGGCGCCGGTCTGTTGACTGTCGCCATCGCCGCTGCGCCGGCGGGCGCACAACCCGCGGGCGAGGCGCGGGTCATTCCAGCCGCAGCACAGCGAGAAGTCGTCGTCGGACGCGACAGCTGGGGACGGACGGTTCGCACGATCCTGGGACCCCAGGACGAGGCGTCGCGGCTGATCGTCGGTGAGACGGTGCACAACGGAACGGGCACCTGGTCATCGTTTCCACCCCATCGCCACGATCGAGCATCTGCCGATGAGGCTCAGCTCGAGGAGGTCTACTACTACCGCATCCGTCCCGCCAACGGCTTCGCCGTGCAGCTGCGGTATGACCTCGACACCGGCGACGAGGATCTGCGAATCGCGCGCGATGGTGACGCTGCAGCGATCACGTCGGGTTTCCATCCCGTCGTGGCCGCCCCCGGCCATGATCTGTACTACCTGTGGATTCTCGCCGGCGAGCAGCGTGCGATGCGTGTGTTCATCGATCCACGCTACCGCTGGTTGAGCGAGCAGCAGTAGCGGGTTGCGTCGACAACCTGCCATCTCTCCCACTCATGGAGTCGCGGATTCACAAGGGCCAGGTCGAGGTGCTGACGGCCTAGCGGCGGCTGCCTTCGGCAGGAGCGAAGAGCACAAGGGCGACCAGGTCTTCGACGATATCCACGAAGTGATGAGGCTCGCGGGCAGGAACGTAGATGACCGACCCGGGCCCGACATCGGCCGTTGACGCCGGGGTCGTCAGCGCAGCACGGCCCTGCAGCACAACGTAGATCTCGTCCTCGGTGTGTGGCTCCTGCGTGTCGGTGCTGCCCGCCGGGAGTGAATAGGTGCCGGCACTCAGATCGGGGACGCTCAGATGTTCAACCCAGTGCGGGTCGCCACCCGCTTGCGCACCGAAGCGATCGGCTCCGCGGAGTACCTGCATCTGGCCTCAGCCTGTCGCCGGCGGCGTGCCCGCTCCGGCGATGTCGAGCAAGGAGGTCAGGCCACGTTTGGCAATCTCGCCGGCGATGATGATCCGCTGGATTTCCGACGTGCCCTCCCAGATCCTGTCGACGCGGATGTCGCGATACAGGCGCTCGACGGGACTGTCGCGCATGTAGCCGCGGCCGCCGAGTACCTGCACGCACCGATCAACCACGCGGCCCGCCATCTCGGAGGCCGAGAGTTTCACCATCGCCGCCTTGGCGTGGAGCAGCTTTCGCTCCAACCGGCCATCCGCCTCCCACGCCACCTGATGCACCAGCGCCTGCATGAGCGCGATGTCCACAGCGCTGTCGGCGAGCATCGCACCGATGAGCTGGTGCTCCACGATCGGCCGGTTGAACTGTACGCGCGTCCGCGCAAAGTCGCTCGCAACGTTGAGCGCGCGCCGAGCCCCGCCGATGCACCTTGCCCCGATCATCAGCCGCTCCTCGACGAACCACTCCTTGGTGATCTCGTAGCCACGTCCCACCGCGCCAAGCACGCAGTCAGCCTCGACGACGACGTCTTCGAGCAGGAACTCCGGGTGCTCGAAGACGAAGGTGTGCATGTACCGGGGGGTCCGCTTGACGCTGACGCCGGCGAGGTTCTTGTCCACGAGGAAGAGCGTCGGCTCGCCTTCCGGCTCGACGAGAGCAAGCACGATCAGGAAGTCGGCTACGTCGCCGGTGGTGACGAACCACTTCTCCCCGGTCAGGCGGTAGCCGCCGTTCACCCGCGTCGCCGTGGTTCTGATCCGTGTCGGATCGGATCCGGCGTCGGGCTCGGTCACGGCAAAGCAGTCGCGACGCTGACCGGCGATCGCGGGGATCAGAAAGCGCTCGCGCTGCGCGTCGGTGCAGTGACGCAGCGCGTTGGCGGGGCGCCAGACAAGGTCCCAGAGCGCGTTGGTGAGTGCGCCGAGCACCGACTGGACGATCACCTGGTCGAAGGTGCTCAATCCCTGTCCACCCCACTCGGCGGGCATGTTGATGGCGTTCAGGCGGTGATGGCGGATCCGGTCTGCGGCCCACGCGAGTGAGCGGTCGTCGAGGCCATTGCCGGCCTCACAGCGATCCTCGAGCGCCATGAGCTCCGCAGTCAACGCCGACGCGCGCTCATGCAGCTCGATCTGGCCGGGTTCGAGCGTGTAATCCATGCTCAGAGCTGCGCCGCGAACTGGTCGAGCGCGTCGCCCCCGCTGAGGTTGTCATCCCGGGTCATGCGCCGATACACGAGGAAGCCGATGGTGACGGCGATGATCGAGATCACCAGCATGATGGTTGCCAGGGCGTTGAGCGCGGGCGTCGCAGTGGACCGCGCGCCGTTGTAGATCTTGACCGACATGGTCTCCGATGACAGCTCGGCAGAGAGTGCGCGAACGATGACGAAGTCGTCGATGACGTCGGCGAAGACGAGCACGGCGCTCGCGAAGATGGCCGGCCACAGCAATGGGAGCAGGACGCGGCGCACCGCCTGAATCGGTGATGCACCGAGATCCATCGCCGCCTCCTCGTACTGCTTGCCGATGGACAGCAGACGAGCGCGTACGATGACCACCGGGAACGAGAGTTGAAAGGTCACCAGCCCGATCACCTGTGCGGTGGTGCCGAGCGGGATGAAGGTCGTGAGCTGCGTGAAGACGAAGAGGAGGGCCACGCCGACGATGATCTCGGGGATGACGAATGAGACCAGCATCTGGAAGTTGAACACGGTAGGAAGACGTCCTCGCCAGCGGTCGACTCCGATAGCGAACGCCACACCGATTGGCACGGCGATCACCGTGGTGATCACCGCCAGCTTGAGCGTCTGAAAGAGCGCGTCACGCAGCGTCGGGTCGTTCCAGACGGAGCCGGCCGGGTCGACGAAATACCAGCGGAGCGAGAAGCCCTGCCATGCGGTGCGGCTGCGCCCGGCATTGAACGAGAAGAGCACGGCGAGCGCCACAGGCAGGATCGACCAGAGGAGATAGAGCCACGTGATCGTTTCGAGCATGACCGGGCGGCGCCACGGATTCGAGCGCGACGGCAGAAAGCGATAGAGCGGTGATCGCCGAGTTGGCGCGTGGGCGACGTGCATGCGCCCGCGCTCGACGCTGATGTCGCTCATGCCTCGGCCATCGAGTGTCGCGAGGTGCTCATCGCGTAGTAGACCATCGGCGGGATCAGCAGTGCGAACAGCAGGAGCACGAAAGCCGCTCCCTCGGCTGCCTCGCCCGGGGTCGACACGGCGGTGTTGATCAGGTTGCCGAGCATCGACGTTCGAGGCGACCCGGAGAGCAGGTCATTGGTGAAGTAGTCGCCGAACATGGGGAGGCTCACGATCAGCAGCCCGGTGAGAATCGCAGGGCGGCTCATCGGCAGCGTCACCCGCCGAAAGGTTGAGAAGCGTCCAGCACCGAGATCACGTGCCGCCTCGAGCAGGCTGTTGTCGATGCGGTCGAGTCCCGCGTAGAGCGGCAGGATCATGTAGGGGATGTATCCGTAGACGAGGCCGAGCACCACAGTGATCGGCTGGCCCGACAGCCACGCCACCGGTGTCACTCCGAAGATGCCGAGCGTGTGATTGACCAGCCCATCCACCTCGAGCAGGTTCACCCACGCGAGCATGCGCATCATGTAGCTGACACAGAACGGCGCAAGCAGCAGGACGAGAAACAGCACGCGCCGGCGGCCTGCGAATCGCGCGACGAAGTACGCAACCGGGTAGCCCACGACGAGCGCGACGATCGAGGCCGCGGCAACGTACAGAAACGTGCGCAGCATCGGGGGTCCGAAGAAGCCGGCGTCGCCGACGAGGTGGCCGAAGATGAACTGGAACTGCGACGGATCCCAGTTCAGCGGGTTCCAGACGGGGATGGGGCTGCGAAATACGGGATCGACGGTCCCGAAGGCGATCGACAGGACCACGTACAGCGGAAGCAGGAAGAACAGCGCGAGCCAGAGCATTCCCGGCGTTGCGAACGCGGGCCAGAGCCAGCGCGGATACAGCACTCCCCGGCCGTGGCGTCCCTGGTCGAAACGGCGATTGCGTCCTGGACGATGGGAGGCGGGCCGGGCCGCCTCCGCCTCAGCCACCCGCCTTGAACGCCTGCCACACGTTGTGCCAGGCCGTATCGGTGGCAGGGCTCAACTCGAGCTCGCGGTATCCCACATCGAAATACTGCGGGAGGACAACGACGCTCGCGAGGTTGGGCGGGATCGTGCCGTCGCTCACCATGGTGTTCGGGTCGATGCCCTTGTGGGGCGTCTGATAGCCGGTGAATGCGGCATTCGACTTCGCGTTCTTGAGATCGAGCATGTAGTTGAGCCAGAGATGGGAGAGCACCGGGTTCTTCCCCGAGCGAAGGATCACGAAGATGTCCTGGTTGACCGCGCCCTTGCCGTTCTTCGGATACCAGTAACGAAGCACGTTCGGACTCTGCCCCGCCGGCATGTTGGCGATAGCGTTGATCATGTCTCCCGACCAGGCCTGGCTGATGTTGGTGGTGCCGTCGGGAATGTCCTGATAGTCGGTGATATTGACCTTGGGATTGGTCTTGCTGATCATGTCGGTCAGCTGCGCCGCCACCACGTTGAGCTTCTTCGAATCGCCTGTGAGAATGTCGGTGATGCCATTGCGCAGCAGCACCATGGTGATCGCTTCCCGGTAGTCATCGAGGATGGCGATCTTCGAGTTATAGGTCGGATCCCAGAACACGTCATAGGGATTCGCACGCAGGCTGATGTCTTCGCTCACCTTGTCGGAGCGCCATCCGATCCCGGTCGTGTAGATGGTGTAGGGGACGGTGTAACGCCACTGCTGGTCGTAGAACGGATTGAGGAACTGCGGCCACACCTGGGAGATGTTGGGGATGTAGCTGTGCGTCAGCGGAAGCAGGAAGCTCCCATACACGAGCTTGCCGATGCTGTCGTACGACGGAACAAAGAGATCGAAGTCCACCTCACCCGTGCGCAGCTTGGCGAGCGCCTCATTGATGTCGTTGAACGTCGATATCTCGACTGTGACGTTGTACTGCGCGTACTGCTTCTGGAAGTTGGTAACCGCCGTGGTCTGGTCCAGGTAATCCGGGTAGTTGTAGATCTTGAGCGTGGCGTTGCGCTCGGGAGCTAGCCCGGAGGCGATCGGTTGGTTGTTCTTGGCGATCGGCCACAGCACCGGGTGCTGGGGGCTGCCGAGGGGGAAGGGATTGATGGTAGCGACGGTCGCCTTTGCGCATGCCTCGAGGAGCGGACCGAGCCCGGCGACGGCAAGCCCCGCGCCCATGGTCCGGCCCATGAAGCGACGGCGGGTCCATTGCGCCGACAACAGGTGATCGAACGGCCCCTCGCTCTTCATGGTGACACCCCTGCAGTGCTGCACCTTGCGGCTCGGGCGGAGTGTGGCATAGACTGAATGCTTAGTCAACATCAGGTTCCCTGAGGGCTCGATGCAGGAGATGTACGGCCTCACCACCGAGGACCTCGAGATCCAGGAACGCGCCGCGTCAGTCGTCGAGGAGCTGATCCCCTACGAGACCGCGGCTGAGCTGAACAACGGCCTCCCACCTGACGGCGTCCTCGAGCACGCCCGGCAGCGCGTTCGCGAGCTGGGGCTGCAGGCGATCAACATGCCTCGCGAGCTCGGCGGTGGCGGCTTCACCATGCTCCAGCAGGTCCTCGTGCAGGAGCAGACGGGGAGGGTGACCAACGGGCTGGCATGGGTGATCCCAGCTCCTGCGGCATGGTTCCCCCGCGTCGCGAGCGACGTCCAGATGGAGCGGTGGGTGCTGCCGACGATCAGAGGCGAGCTTCATGAATGCTACGCCATCACCGAGGAGGGATCCGGCTCCGACGTCGATGCGCTGGCCGCGACCGCGACACGGGACGGCGATGCGTATGTGCTCAACGGCGTCAAGTGGCATGTCACCTCGTTCAACGACGCGCAGTACGTCTTCTTTCAGGGGCGGCTCGCCGGCGGGGATCGCGCGGGCGCGCATTCCATGTTCATCGTCCCGCTCCCGTGGGACGGCATCCGCGTGGTGCGCACGCCCGCCTACATGCACACGTTCGCGCACCAGCATCCCATCGTCGCCTTCGAGAACGTTCGGGTTCCCGTGGAGCACCGCGTCGGTGCCGAAGGCGACGGCATGACCTTCGCGCACGAATGGTTTCGATACGAGCGATTGATGATCGCGGCGCGATGCCTGGGCGCCACGGCACGCTTGATCGACGAGGCAACGCAGTTCGCTCGCGAGCGCGTGAGCCAGGGACGGCCGATCATCGAGCACCAGGCGGTGCAGATCCCGCTCGCGGACTCGATCACCGAGCTCTTCGCCACCAAGACGATGACCTATGAAGTCGCTCGCGCGATTGACGCGGGCACCGACACCAAGATGCAGCACGCGCAGTGCTCGATGGTCAAGCTCTTCGCGTCTGAGGTGGCGGGGCGCGTCGCCGACCGCTGCCTGCAGGTCTTCGGTGGTCGTGGCTACATGCGCGAGAACGTCGCGGAGCGCTTCTACCGCGAGCTGCGTGTGGAACGGATCTGGGAGGGGACGTCGGAAATCCAACGAGTGATCATCGCCGGACAGCTCGCCAAACGCGGCGTCGGCGGCCTGATCTGATATCTGCAAGCCGCAACCAGTGAGACGGATATGACAGCCCAGATGATCACAGCAGCGACGACCGACGAGCGTCTCGACGAGCTCATCCAGGAACAGGAGGCGCTGCTCATCGCACGGCAGCCGCGCTCGCAACAGCTGTCGATGCGTGCACGCAACTCGCTCGCCGGCGGTGTCACCTCGAGCTGGCAGATCACCCGGCCGCAGGCGATGTGGATCAGCCACGGACGGGGATCAAAGATCGTCGACGCCGACGGTATCGAATACGTCGACCTGCACGGGGGATACGGCGTCGGCGCCGTCGGTCATGCACACCCGGCAATCGTTGAAGCCGTGTCGCGGCGCGTGCGTGAAGGCACGCATTTTGCGCAGCCCACCGAGGACGCGCTCATCGTCAGCGAGGAGCTCGCGCGCCGCTGGGGATTGCCCCTCTGGCGCTTTGCCAATTCGGGCACCGAAGCAACCATGGACGCGGTCCATCTCATGCGAGCGATCACGGGGCGTTCGATGATCGTCAAGGTCGAGGGTTGCTACCACGGGCACCATGACTCGGTGCAGGTCTCGGTCTATCCATCCGAGGACGAGATCGGACCGGCGTCGCACCCCAACAGCGTCCCGTCCAGCTCTGGAGTGCCCAGGGAGATCACCGACCTGACCCACATCGTGCAGTACAACGATCTCGACGGTCTCGAACGAGTCTTCGCGGAGCACGGCGATGCGATCGCGGGCATGATCCTCGAGCCGGTGATGATGAATGCGGGCATCGTCAAGCCCGACGACGGCTACCTCGAGTCGCTGACCGAGCGGGTGCATGCGAACGGCGGTCTGGTCGCGTTCGACGAGGTCAAGACCGGGTTTACGGTAGCGGCCGGAGGGGCCACCGAGTTCTACGGCATCAGTCCCGACATCGTCTGCCTCGCCAAGGCGCTGGGCGGCGGCCTGCCGGTTGCCGCCATCGGGGGCACCGCCGAGGTGATGGAGCGGATCGCGGACGGCACCTACGAGCAGGTGGGCACGTTCAATGGCAACCCGCTGGGTATGGCCGCGGCCCGCGCGGCGCTCACCGAGGTGCTGACCCCGGAGGCGTACCGGCGCTTCGACACCTTGCGCGAGTTCATCGTCGAGGGTTGCACGACCGCGATTTCCGGTGCAGGCCTTCCCGCTCACGTCGTCGCGATCGGCGCCAAGGGATGCGTTACCTTCACGGCGGACTCGGTGCGCAACTTCCGAGACTTTCTCAAGCTCGACGAGCGCTACAGCCACTGCCACTGGCTGTTTCAGCACAACGGCGGCGTCTTCCTGCCGCCGTGGGGAAAGGCGGAACAATGGCTGCTCTCGGCGCAGCACAGCGAGGAGGACGCGGCACTGTTCGTGCACAACTTCGCGCGATTCGTCGCGGCGCTGACGGCCTGATCGTGGCCAAGGGCGCCATCGAGCTGGTGGGTCTCCGCAAGGAGTTCGGCAATGTCGTCGCCGTTGCCGGCATCGATATCGCGGTCGCGGGCGGCGAGTTCTTCTCACTGCTCGGTCCGTCCGGCTGCGGCAAGACGACCACGCTGCGCATGATCGCCGGTTTCGAACAGCCCACGAACGGCGCGATCTTCATCGACGGCGTCGACGTCGCGCGGATCCCGCCTCACAGGCGTCCGGTCAACACGGTCTTTCAGAGCTATGCGCTGTTTCCGCTGATGACGGTTCACGAGAACGTCGCCTTCGGCCTCGCGTATGTGCGTGCCACCAAGGGCGAGATCGAACAACGAGTGCGATCGGCGCTCGCGATGGTGCGCCTCTCCTCCTACGAGAAGCGCCGCCCCGCGCAGCTGTCCGGCGGTCAGCAGCAGCGCGTGGCCCTCGCACGCGCACTCGTCCTCAATCCTGCCGTCCTGCTGCTGGATGAGCCGCTGGGCGCACTCGACGCCAAGCTGCGCAAGGCGCTCCAGATCGAGCTCAAATCGTTGCAGGAGCAGCTTGGGATCACGTTCATCTACGTGACCCATGATCAGGAGGAGGCGCTCACCATGTCGGACCGGCTCGCCGTGATGGCCGACGGTCGCGTCGAGCAGATCGGTACGCCGGGCGAGGTGTACGAAGAGCCGGCGACAGCATATGTGGCGGATTTCCTCGGACTCTCCAACCTGATGGAGGGCCAGGTCTCGTCAACCAACGGCAATGGAACCTGCCGTGTCCGCGTTGGCGAAACCGACCTCACCGCGCGAACCATCGACACGCCCACCGGGAGTGTGAAGCTCGTGATCCGGCCTGAGCGCGTGCGCCTGCTTCCGACCGGGAACAACGCCGCAAACTGCCTGCCTGGCACCGTCGATCGGGTGATCTATCTCGGTGCGACTCGCCAGGTGGTGGTCAAGCTTGGCCACGGCGAGACCATCCAGGCGATGCTGCCGAACACGAGTGACAGCGTCGCTTACGTCCAGGGCGCGCCCGTGGTCGCCGAGTTTCCGCAGGATTCGCTCCGCGTGCTTCCTGAACGCGCCGCGAACGCGGAGCTCGCGTAGTCGCTCAGTAGCCGACCGCGGCGCCCTGCAGACGCGCGCCGTCGAGTCCACCGGCACCATATCCCCTGCGCACCATCTCGACGAAGTGCGCCACCGAACCCTCCTGGTAGCCGAGCGGTCCGGGCCGGTACGCCGGAGAGGCCACGCCCCGTTGCACGGATTCGCATGCGGACCAGTCCTGCCGGTTGGTGATGTCCCAGAACTCCACCGCGGCACTCAGGCTCGATTCGTCGCGCGTTTCGGGGAGCGAGAGCCATTCGCATTCGACAAGCGTGCGGTCGGGCGCGAGCGGCTCGAGACGGTGCGTCATCACGTAGTCGGGATGCATGCTGAGCAGCAGGTTCGGGAAGAGGCTCACGTACACCACGTCACGAAGTCCCGATTCGGGGACTCCTGGCAGTGAGCGGCCTCCCTTACCCGTGAGCGACATCGTCTCCACTCTGTCGCGCAATTCCATCGTGCCTCCGGCCCACATTCCTCGCGGCTCGCAGGTGGTCCCGCTATCGCTTGCACTCAGCTTGACGAGCTGCGGATGGATACTCGGGCAGTGCAGGCACTCGTGATAGTTCTCGACGATGACCTTCCAGTTGGCGCGGACCTCATACGAGTGCCTGTCGATCGGCACGAGCATTTCGGGTGCGTAGGGGCGCACCAGGTCATCGAGATCGTCCACGAAAGCCACCATGTCAACCGCGTCGCGAGTCGGGTTGACGAAGATCCAGCCGTGCCAGCTGGCAACGGCCACAGCCACCAAGCCACTGCGAACGGGATCATCGTCGGGAAGATCGTCGAAGTTGGGCGTTGCGCGGAGGCTGCCGTCGAGCCGGTAGGCCCACGCGTGATACGGACAGCGGATGAAACGGTGGTGATCCGAGCCATCGATCGGCAGCAGCTCGTGCGCTCGATGCCTGCAGACGTTGTAGAAGCAGCGAAGCACGCCGTCGCCGTCGCGCACCATCAAGAGGCTCTGCCCGCCGGCGACGAAGGCGCGCTGATCGCCGGCTTGGGGCAGTTGCGTTGCCCGACCGACGCAGATCCATCCGGAGTGGAAGAAGTGATCCAGCTCCCATTGCAGGATGCTCATGCTGGTGTATGCCGGCGCAGGGAGGGTGCGGACGAGATCGGTCACACCATCACGCGACCGCGACCCTTCGCGGCTCTGCCACTGCGCGCGGGGCTCGGACTGCGCGCCGGCGGGGCAGGGCGAAACCAAGCGCTGAGGCCGCATACCCGAGGCAGAGCTGCAGCATCCGATCGGCGTTGACCTCGGAGTCCTCGAGCGCAACCTGCACCGCGAGGCCATCGACCATGGCGGCCAGCCGGAGTGTGAAGTCGTCGACGTTCACCGCCTGAAACTCGCCCGATGCGACACCCTGGCTGACGACTGTGCCGATGGTCTCGCGCCAGTGGCGATCGAGCTTGCGCCGGTGTTCCGCGACCTCGGGATTCCGCGCCGCGACTGCCCAGAGGTCAAGCCAGAGCACCCACGAGGGCTGGTCAGGGTCGTCGGGATTCCCGGTCATGCAGCTCATCTCGAGCAGACGAATGAGCTTTCGGGTTGCCGTTGACGTTTTCGCCATCTCGGTGGCGGCGCGATCATAGAAGCGAGCGTCCGAGTATGCGAGGGCCTGCGCGAGCAGGCTCTCGCGAGTGCCGAAGTAGTAGACGACCAACGCCTGGCTGACACCGGCGCGCTCGGCCACATGCGAGAGACGCGTATCGGCGTGGCCGCGCCTGCCGATGACTTGCACAGCAGAGCGGAGGATCTCCTCCCGGCGGTCGATCGCTCCCTGCGACGCCCTGGTCACTGCATCCTCCACGAGAGTGGCGGCCTCGCCGCTTGGCTTGCGGAAGCTCGTGGCTGCATTCTACACTGGCACATCTACTGAATGCTCAGTCAATAGGGGCCGACGATGCCTGAACAGTTCGATGCCCTTGTCGTCGGTGGCGGCCATAACGGCTTAGTCGCAGCCGCGTACCTGGCCAAGAGTGGTCTCAAGACGCTGGTGCTCGAAGCGCGTTACAAGACCGGGGGCGCCGCGACGACCGAGAGCCCATGGCCGGATGCGCCCGAGTTCAAGGTGACGCGCCTCTCGTACGTCGCCAGCCTGATGCCCTCGTCGATCATCGAGGACCTCGACCTGGTGCGTCACGGGTACAAGGTGTATCCGATGGGTCCGTATTACCAGGCATTTCCCGACGGTCGCTCCATCAAGATCTTCGCGGACGATGCGCGCCGGAACCACGACGAGCTCGCCAAGTTCTCCCAGGCTGATGCTGCGGCGATGCCGAAATGGGACGCGTGGATGGAAGGACTCGCCGATGTGCTCGGCCCGATGCTGATGGAGGTGCCACCGAACATCGGCTCGCGTCGCCCGCGCGATGTGCGTCAGCTGCTGCGGCTCGCATGGCGCAACCGCGGCCTCTCGGTGCGCACCGTTGCCGACGTGACGCGCCTGATGACCATGAGCATCGCGGACCTGCTCGATGACTGGTTCGAGTCACCGCAGGTCAAGGCTGCGATGGCCATCAATGGTGTCATCGGAACATGGGCCGGGCCGTGCGAACCTGGGACCGCATACGTCATGGCGCATCACTCGATCGGCGACGTGGGCGATGGCAAGCTCGGCAGCTGGGGATACCCGGAAGGTGGCATGGGCGCCGTGTCCGACCAGATACGCGCCAGCGCCGCCGAATCGGGCGCAACCGTGCGCACCGACGCCCGCGTCGAGCACCTGCTGGTCAAAGCTGGAACGGTCACCGGCGCGGTGCTGGCCGGCGGCGAGGAAGTGCTCGCACCGATCGTTGTCAGCGCAACGCACCCGCAGACCACGTTCCTCAAGCACATCGACAGCCGGGACCTGCCGCCGGAGTTCGTTGCCGACATCAAGCGTTGGCGCTCGCGCAGCGGTGTCGTGAAGATCAACCTGGCGCTCGCGGAGCTGCCGAACTTCACCGCCGACCCGGGGAGCAACCTGCAGGAGCACCATACGGGCTCGGTGGAGATGGCGCCGTCGGTGGAGTGGATCGAGGAAGCGTTTCAGGAAGCGCGGCAGGGTCGACCGGCGACTCGGCCTTTCTCGGACAGCGTCATCCCCACGACATTCGACCGCACGCTGTGTCCCGAGGGCACGCACATCATGTCGCTGTTCACGCAATGGGTTCCGCACGAGTGGGCCGACGACCCACACATCGAGGACCTCGAGGCGTATGCCGATCGGATGATCGATTGCTACGCGGAATTTGCCCCCAACCTCAAGGGAGCCATCCTGCACCGCGATGTCATAGGGCCGTATCAGATGGAGCAGGAATACGGTCTCATCGGGGGCAACATCTTCCACGGTGAGCTGTCGGCGGAACAGCTCTTCCACATGCGCCCGGCACCCGGCTACGCGGACTACCGAACGCCGATTCGCGGCTTGTACCAGGCAAGTTCCGCAACTCACGGCGGCGGTGGTGTCTGCGGTATCCCCGGCCGTCAGGCCGCGCGAGCCGTGCTGCATGACCGCAACAGGGCTCGCTGGTCGCGCCGTACGAAGTGACCGCCGAGCACAGCGCTGTTGCGCCGGCGCTGCAGGCGATGCTCGAGGCGCGCACCGTCGCCGTCGTCGGCGCGAGCGCGCAGCCGGGTTCATTCGGCGCAGAACTGCTGCGCCAGCTGCGAGTCGGCGGCTTCGACGGGACCGTGTATCCGGTGAACCCCCGGTACTCGGAGATCGACGGTGTCGCCTGCGCGGCGTCGATCGGGGAGCTGCCCGAGCCGGTCGACCTCGCGATCCTGGGTGTGGGCGACGCGATCCTGGAGGAGACACTGCGTACGGCCGGAGAAGCCGGTGCGCGATCTGCGGTGATCTGCGCGAGCGGCCATGCCATCGAGGGAGCACCGGGGCTGCCGCTTCCTGAGCGACTGCAGGCGATCGCTCGCGAGTACGGCATGGCCGTCTGCGGTGGCAACGGCATGGGATTCATCAACATGGAGCATCGCCTGCGCGCGACCGGATATAGCCAGGATGCCAACTTGCTGCCTGGTCGGGTCACCTTCCTGACGCAGTCGGGATCATCGTTCTCTGCGCTGCTCCGCAACCGCCGCGGCATCCGTTTCAATCTTGCCGTCTCGGGCGGCGACGAGTTGGTGACGACCATGGCCGAATATCTCGAGTACTCGCTGGCGCTCGCGAGCACCCGGGTCATCGCGGTCTTCATGGAGACGATCCGTGCGCCGGAACGCTTCAGGCGGGCTCTCGAAGTGGCCGCCGCCCGGGATGTTCCGGTTGTCGCGCTCAAGGTCGGGCAGGGGGAGCTTGCCCGAAGGATGGTGACCGCGCACTCCGGCGCGATCGCCGGCGAGGATGCCGCATACGAGGCGCTGTTCGAACGTACGGGCGTGCTGCGCGTCCGCGGTCTCGACGAGCTCGCCGACACGGTCGAGCTGCTCTGCGCGGGCCGCGCTGCAACCGCCGGCGGCCTGGCATCGTTGCACGACTCGGGTGGCGAGCGCACCCACCTGATCGACGTCGCGGCAGCGTGTGGGGTGCCGCTGGCTGTGATCGGGGACAGCACCAAGGAACACCTGGCTCAGGTCCTTGGGCCGGGACTTCCCCCGGTGAACCCGCTGGACGCGTGGGACACCTCGGGGACTGCGCACGACGTCTTCACGAGCTGCCTTCAGGCGTTGCACGATGATCCGGACACGGCGGCCGTCGCCTTCGCCGTCGATCTTGTTGCGGACGAACGTGAGGACGTGTACCCGGCTATCGCACTGTCGACCGCAGCGGTGACGACCAAGCCGTTCGCCCTGCTGTGCAACCTTCGATCGGCGATCGACCCGGACAAGGCACGCGCTCTGCGTGATGCAGGAATCCCTGTTCTCGAGGGCACCGAAACGGGAGTTCGAGCAATCGGCCATCTGCTGTCGCGCCGCGATTTCAAGATTCGTGGGCTCGTCGATTTACCCGAGCCTCGCATCGACGCGCACCGTGCGGAACAGTGGCGGGCACGGATCACCGCCGGCCCCCTCGCTGAAGCGGGCGCAATGGATCTGCTGACCGCGTACGGGATTCCCGCGGTTCGCTGCCTCGAGGTTGACGGGCTTGACCGCGCGCTGGACGCCGCTGTGAAGATCGGCTGGCCGGTGGTCCTGAAGACGGCTGCACCAGGCGTCGCGCACAAGACCGAACGCGATGGGGTGCGGCTCGGTCTCGTCGATGAATCGGCGTTGCGTCATGCCTACGCCGATATCGAATCCCGGCTCGGTGCTCGCATGACCGTTGCCGCGATGGTGGCGCACACTCCCGGCGCCATCGAGTTTCACCTCGGCATCGTTGTCGACGAACAATTTGGACCGTTGGTGGTGGTGGCCGCCGGCGGGGTGCTCGTGGAGGCGTTCGACGACCGCGCGGTTGTCATGCCACCCCTCAGCGTCGACCGTGCTCTCGCGGCGCTCGACAGCGTTCGGGTGAGCCGCGTGCTCGACGGGGTGCGAGGGAGACCACCGGTCGATCGCCGCGAGGTGGCGGGGGCGATCTCCGCGCTGTCGCAGCTGGCGCTGGAGCTCGGTGACGTTCTGGAAGCGGTCGACATCAACCCCCTGATTGCGGGACCGCACGGGTGCATCGCTGCCGACGCGCTGGTGGTCCCCCGACCGTTGACCACAACCTGAGCGCCGGCACGTTGTTGGACCGTGACCCGTCGATCACGGTCGCCGCGAAAGGCCAGGCACAGACTTGATCCATGGCGAAGGATCGCCCCGTTCGACCGTTCCTCGCGCGCTGGTTCATCCCGGCTGCCGCCGCCTGCGCTGTCGTGACCTGCGCATTCCTGGTGCTGATGCTCCGCACCCGGCCCGGGGACACCCTCGCTACCGACGTCGACGACCTTGGGAACCTGTTCGCAGCTCTGGCAGCATCGGCAGGCTGCGCGGCGGCCGCACTGCGCCATCGCGGACACCTCCGCTGGGCTTGGTGGCTGCTCAGTCTGGGTGCCCTGAGCTGGACCGCCGGCGAAGCGATCTGGACATGGCTGGCCGTGATCACACGCGAGGCGGTCCCGTTCCCGTCCCTGGCTGACGCCTTCTACCTCGGCGGCGTGCCGATTGCCGCGGCCGGCATCCTGATGCTCCGTCCCTCGTCCGATTCGATACGCAGCCGCCTCAGGGCAATCGTCGACGGTGTGCTCATCGCGGTGAGCCTGCTGGCGGTGAGCTGGGTGACGGTGCTCGGCGCGGTCTGGAGTGCCGGCGGCACGTCCGGATTCAGCCTCGCATTGAGCCTCGCGTACCCGGCCGGCGACGTCCTCCTGCTGAGCATGCTGGTGATGCTGGCGATGAAGGTTCCATCCGGAGGGCGTCTGCCGGTGGTCCTCCTCATTGCCGGCGTGGCGGTCACAGCATTCTCCGACAGCGGATTCGCCTACCTCTCCGCCGCGACGACGTACAGCGGGACCAATGTCATCGACGCCGGCTACTGGGCCGGGTACTTCCTCATCGGCCTCGCCGGCATGCGTGCGGCAATCATGCCCATACGAACCATGGCGTCGCCACCGCCTCGCAGCAGATTCGCGTTGGTGCTCCCCTATGTCCCGATCCTCGCGGCGCTGATGCTCGCCCTGGTCGCCGAGTACGAGCGCCGGCTCGACCCCTTCCTGCTCAGCTGCGTCACGGTGATCGTCGCGGCCGTCCTGCTCCGGCAGTTTCTGGCCCTCTCGGACAACATGGAGCTTGTCCAGAACCTGGCAACCCGCGAAGACGAGCTGCGCCATCAAGCCGACCACGACGCGCTCACAGGCCTTGCCAACCGTGGTTGCCTGATGCGGACGCTGGACGCGACACTCGAGTCGACCACGCCAGGCGAGTCCGCCCTGCTGTTCATCGACGTCGACGACCTCAAGATGATCAATGACGAATATGGGCACGCCGGCGGTGACGCCGTGCTTCGCGCTGTCGCGGGTGTTCTCGCGGCATCGGTGCGCAAGGGCGATCTGGCCGCCCGGCTGGGCGGTGACGAATTCGCCATCCTCCTCACCGGGGTCTCCGACGAGAGTCAGGCCACCGACGTCGCCACCCGAATCCTCAACGAGATGGCGACACCCCTGGCCGAGTTCAACGGCAACCAGGTCGACGTGTCTGCGTCCATAGGGATAGCCACGTCGAACCACGGCGTACTTTTCACCGGCGAAGAGCTCGTGCGCCGCGCCGACGTCGCCATGTATGCCGCGAAAGCCGCCCATAAAGGCGTGGCTGTCGCGTGGGAGCATCGCCTTGAATCGACGGATGAGACAGCGGTCACATGGACGAGTGACCTGGAGCGAGCTGTGCGCGATGAGCAGTTCGTGCTGGTCTACCAACCGGTTGTCGAGACGGTCACACAGCGGATCGTCGCTGCCGAGGCGCTGCTTCGCTGGCAGCATCCACGCTACGGACTTCTGACACCGGATCGGTTCGTGGAAGACCTCGAGTCAACCGGACTGATCGTCCAGGTTGGCGAATGGGTACTGCGCACTGCCTGCGCGCAGGTGCAGGCATGGTCAAAGACGCTGGGGATCGCTCTCGACATCCATGTCAACGTCAGCGCCCGCCAGCTGTCGCGAACCGATTTCCCCCATATCGTGCGGCGTGCCCTCGAGAAGTCGGGCCTCGACGGAAACCGGCTCGTGCTGGAACTCACTGAAACAAGCCTTGTCGAATCGAATCGCGCCGCGGGCGTGCGGCTTCGAGCGGTGAAACGCCTCGGCTGCCGAGTGGCGCTTGACGACTTCGGCACCGGCTATTCAGCGCTCGCGCACCTGCACGACTTTCCGATCGACATGCTCAAGGTCGATCGTTCCTTCATCAGCGAGCTGACCCTCGACGCGGCCAAGCCTTCCCTCGCGGGTGTTCTCATCAACCTCGGGGCCAGCATCGGGACGACGGTGGTGGCCGAGGGCGTCGAGACCGTCGAACAGCTCCGCGCGCTCACGGCCATGCATTGCCCGCTCTATCAGGGTTTCTACTTCAGCCGTCCGGTGGAACCGGAGCGGCTTGCGGCATTGCTGAACAATGACAGGAAGCTGCTTGCCGCCACGACCTCGGGTTGACCCCCACGTTCGCCGGTCGAAGTTCTTCAGTCATTTGGTCGTCTGCCGCATGACAACTGACACGGGCAACTGGTGACATCCGGAGTTGGCAATCTCCCAGGTTCGCCTGATCATGGACCGTGGTCATGAGAGACCGCGCTGCAAATCGTCGTCATCGCGGTGGCTTCGTCCGACGTCGCGAAGACGACCTCCAATGTGCTCCCACTCATCTTCACCGCGGGCGTGGTCGTCTGGAACATCTCCTATGGCAGGCGCGGTGAGCGACGAGATGTCCTGGCGGAAGCGGCGGCCCGTGCGCGCGGCGACAGTGTTCCGGAGATGCCGGCCTGGATCGAACGACGGAACAGGCTCATCCAGCCATACGCGTGGCGCCGGCAAGCACAGCGGCAAACGCCATCGGAGCGGTGGGTACCGCGATGTTGTGTTCCAGCAGCCTGCTCATCGCCAGCGGCGACAGTGGCTGACCGAAGAGGAAGCCCTGTGCCAGCTCGCAACCGAGGTCATTCAATTCGCGAAGGCACTCCTCGGTCTCGACACCTTCGGCGATCACACTCAGACCAAGACCGACACCGAAGTTGAACACCGAGTGGGCGAAGCCGATCGACTGCGTGGGCCCACACAGCGAGGCGGTGAACGACCTGTCGATCTTGAGCACATCGACCGGGAAGTCACGCAGGCGGCTCAACGACGAGTGGCCGGTTCCGAAATCGTCGAGCGCGATGCGCACGCCGAGCTCGCGCAAGGCGTTGAGGCAGCCGATGATCGGCTCGGTGTCATAGATGATGTCCGCCTCGGTCACCTCGAGTATCAGACGATGGGCCTCGAGGCCCGTGTCCTGCAGGACAGTCCGAACGCTGTCGACGAAATCCGGCTCGCGGAGCTGGCGGACGGCCACGTTGACACTCACGGCGACGGGCTCGGCACCATCGACCTCGGGCCAGGCCTGCGCCTCCTCGCACGCACTTCGCAGGATCCACGTTCCCAGCTGTGTGATCAATCCCGTCTCCTCGACGAGGCTGATGAAGTCGTCCGGGAGCACCAGCCCGCGCGTGGGATGGCGCCAGCGGAGCAGGGCCTCCGCCGCGACGATGCTGCATGTCGCCACTCGCACGATGGGCTGGTACACCAGCTCGAATTCGACGGATTCCACCGCGTGGTACAGGTCCGCCTTGAGGCGGTGGCGGCGCTGCACCGCGGCATACATCGAGGGCTCGAAGAGCTCCCAGCGCGACTTCCCCGAACTCTTTGCCGTGTACAACGCGAGGTCGGCGTTCTGGAGCAACTCCTGCCCGTCACAGACAGTATCGACTGCAGTCGCGATGCCGATGCTCGCGTGTGTCAGCACCTCCTCGGACGCGATGCTGAATGGCACGTGGAGCGCATCGATGACTCGCTCGGCGATGCGCACGGCTGTCGCCGGCTCGTCGATGCCGATGAGCAGCACGGCGAACTCGTCACCACCCAACCGAGCGGCGATGTCGCCGGGACGCAGGCACTGACCGATACGGTCGGCAATTGCGCGAAGCAACTCGTCACCGGCAGCATGACCGAGGCTGTCGTTAACGGTCTTGAAGTCGTCGATGTCGATGAAGAGCACGCCGACGTGCTGCCCCGTCTGCGCCAGCGCCTGCTCAACGCGGGACCCGAAGAGGAGTCGATTGGCCATGCCGGTGAGCGGATCGTGCGACGCCTCGTGCTGCAACTGCTCCTGGAGGACGGTGAGCTGTGACAGCGAGTGCTGCAGCCGTCCGCGCTCGAGGATGACCCCGGTCTGGTTGGCGAGCATCTCGAGCAGGCGCAGGTCCTCATGGTCGAAACCGGTGACCTCGCCCAGACGGTTGGCGATCATCATCGTCCCCACCATGTTGTTCTCGCCGCGAAGCACGACCGCCATCGCGTCGCGCAGTCCACGCCGCTCCAGGAAACCGCCGGGATCGCCGTCGGTCTTGCCGTGCGCACTGAGCAGCAGCGGCGAGTCGAGGAGGAGTCTGCTCATGAACTGGAGTTCCACGTCATCGAGAGTGACGGCACTCATGAACTCGGTGGTCCGCTCCTTGTCGACGGTGGTGCGCACAACTGCGTCGCGCTCGCGCGTCGGGAGGAACGTGATCTCCGCGCGCTCGGCACGGAAGACCTGACACGACTTGCTCAACAGCGCGGCCACCGAGTCATCCACGGCTTCACTCCGCTGCAGTTGCTTGCTCGACTGGTAGAGGAAGTCGACCTGGTCGCGCTTCTCGCGCTCGGCCACATAGAACCGATAGGCGATGAAGACTCCTGCAGTCGGGATTGCGAGCAACCAGATCTCCGCGGGGTTCTCCCAGACGATGCGGACGCCGATCAGGGCCAGACAGGTGTTGACGATCGTGGCCGCCTGCGCGAAGCCGAAGGTCGAGAGGATCCCCCTGAGATCGACGCGTCCTTCAGAGAATGAGATGGCGGCAAGGATCACCAGTGACTGCAGGATGCCTCCGGTGAGGATCGCCGCCAGAACGCCGAGAAAGCTGAGGGCGCCCAGTGGATCGTGGTGGTCGACGAGATGCATGAACAGCATGGCGACGACGCTGTTGGCGACGGTGAAATTGGCGAGGTTGAAGGCCAGCTTCAGCGGCGACTGGCGACGGTGGACCGACAATGCGAGTGCGGTCCCGGCAACCATCGAGAGCACCACGACCACCGGCGGAGCGAAGAAGAAGCCCGCGACCAGTGGCAGCTCACTGAGCGAGAAGGAGTGGGCATCCCTGCGGAACTGGATGTGAACGACGAAGACCTCCGCCGCGCAGAACAGCGGAATGAGCACCCACCAGGGGATCTGGCGCGGCGCCGGGATCTCGTGCAGGTGGGCGACCACCTTGATCAGCAGCACCACGGCGGTGGCCACGAGCAGAACAGTCAGGAGGTGGACGCGGTGTCCCCGCCTGGACGAAGTTGCTGACCCCGAATCGACTGACGAGGCGGGGCCGTCGACCTCCCTGGCCATGCTCGAATGCTCGGGGACATCCGGCTGGTTTGTAGTCGTTGTGCCAGCTCTGTTGCCGAGCGGTAGCAGGGCTATCGGCGGTGCGGGCATCGCCGTGCGGACCGGAGGCCCCCGAGCTGCGCTGCGAAGGTCGCGGACCTAACTCCAGTCGTAGTCGGACCAGCTCGAATCCGACCAGGAGGCCCCCGACCACGAGGCGCCCGACCATGAGGCTCCGGACCACGAAGCTCCGGACCATGAGGCGCCGGACCAGGAGGCACCTGACCAGGACGCTCCGGACCAGGACGATCCCGACCACGACGACCCAGACCAGGACGATCCGGACCACGATGAACCCGACCACGAGGAGCCTGACCACGACGAGCCGTTGAAGATGCCGCTGTTCCAGGCGGAGGCGCTCGCTTCGGCCGCGGCCAGTGCGGTGGTGTCGACGTTGTTGCCGAAGATGTCCTGCTCGCCGGTGAGCGCATTGCCGTTGGTGTCAAGCACGTGACGCGAGCCGCGCGACGCGTCGAGGCTGCCGGTGCCGTTCGAGGTGGGCCAGCCCTGCGCAACGTTCGGCGCCGGCGCGGTGAGGACCGCTGCGAGGTTGAGCTCGCCGCTGCCCTTGAGCGAGGTCCGGCCATACATGGAATGCGCATGGGTGTCGAGCAGCGCCTTGACCTGGTCAGGCGTGAGGTTTGGCCGCTGGCTGAGCAGCAGGGCCGCAGCGCCCGAGACGACGGCGGCTGCCTGCGATGTGCCGCTCCCGAGGAAGAAGCGATTGCTGACGGTTGCACTGCCACCGAACTGGTCGTCGATCAACGACCCAGGATCGCGGAGCGAGACGACGTGGACGCCGGGAGCGGAGAGATCGGGGTTGCGCGTGCCGTCACCCTCGCTGGTGAAGCCTGCAGGCAGGTGATAGCGGACGTAGGTGGTGTTCTCGGTGTTGGCCGCACCGACGGCGATGACGTAGGGATCGATCGCCGGGTCGTCAAGGCCATTCGACCAGTTGCCCTGGTTCCCGTCGGCGACCACGACGACGATGCCGTGCAACCACGCCTGCTCGGCCGCATACGCGAGCGGATCGAGGACGTAGCTCTGGTTGCTGTCGGTACCGTAGGAGAGGTTGAGCACGCGGATGTTCATGCCGTTGTCGTTCTGGTGCTGCACCACCCAGTCGATGGCGGCGAGCACCTGCGACACGTCGGTCTCCCCCAGCGCATCAGCAACTTTGATGCTCACGATCTGCGCATCAGGGGCCATGCCGAGGAAGTGCGTGGTGTCGGTCGAGCTCACCGACGTCACCGCATCATCGCGCCCCGCGATGATCCCGGCCATGTGCGTGCCATGACCGAAGGTATCGAGATACTGCAGTGACGGATCCTGCGATTCGAACGAGAGGTCGGGACCGTTGACCACCTTGCCCTGCGTGGTCAACCCGTTGACAGGGGTCACGCCGGAGTCGATCAATGCCACGCCGACTCCCTGGCCCGTGTACCCCGCGTTCCAGTACGCGTGGGCCCCGTCCATCTGCTCGATGTTGTACATGGAGTTGACGTCGGTGGTGGGATTGTATGGGTTGCTCGGGAGGCCGTACGAAGAGCCAAGGAGCTGCACCGGCGCGTTCAGTGTGACCTGTGCGACGGCGGATGATGCCTCGAGCTCCGGCACCGAGCTTGCCGGCACGGTCGCGACGATGGCGTTGATCAGGCTGATGTGCTGCTGGATGTGGCCGCCGAGTGCAGTGATCTGCTGATCTGCGGCGGCGCCCTCGGTTGGTTGCGCACGCACGATCACGGAGACGAGGTGTGTGTCGGCGTGTGCCGTCGTCGCCAGCGCGCCGGCGCTGAGCATGAGGGCAGCGGCGGTCGCCGCCGCCGTGACCGTGCGGCGTTTGCGATCGTCCCAGCTGATGCCGTGTACAGGAGCCACCCCTGGCATTCCCCCGTTCTCGTGCCGGATCGCGGCACCGTGATTCCCGCCTCTGATTCGCCTGGTCGAAGGCTATGTGGCGTGTATGCGCACTGCTCACCCCGCCATCGATCTGCGACGATCTGATCGGATTCCGGGTGCGCGGATCGGATGTCGCCAGATCGCAGTGCCGGGGGTAGCCGGTTGAGCGTCCCGCTCGGGCGCCGCGCGACAGGTCACGCACCAGATCCCGAAGAGTCAGGCTTGGCCGATCTGCTGTAAGAAGGCGTGCCGGTCGAAGTAGACAGTCTCCTCGACGATCCTGCCGTTGACGACGTGGTGGATGAAGACCATCTCCTGCGTCACCGTTCGCCCGGTGGGGTCCACATGCTCCCCGGATATCAGCGTCAGTGGACCGGTGTGCTCGTTCACATCGCGATACTCAGTGATCACAAAGTCTCCATCGACGAACTGTCGCAGCACCTCCGGGTGCCCGGTGTCGTACGCACCGAGGAGGTTCCCAAACAACTCACGCGCTGCCACCGCACCTTCCGCGCGCATACCGCCGGGCCCGCGCACCACGATGTCGTCACCGTAGTGCGCCATGACAGCGTCGAGGTCCGCGTCATCCCACGCGGCAAACATCGCTGTCACCACCGATTTCGGATCACCTTCCGCCATGGTTATCGCCCTCCTTCCGAGCCCGCGGTCCGATGCCGCGGGACTCTACTCCTGAATCGGTCTCAGTGAATCACGGCAAGAACGTTGCGAGCAGGGTCCAGGAACCATGCGATGTCGGGACCGGTATTGCGCTCCCGGCCACGCATGATGCCCTTGGCGTCGATGCCTGGGATGTTCTCGTAACGTTCGAGAGCCACGCCTCGGCTGGTGAGGTCCTCGACCGCCGCGTCGATGTCCTCAACTTCGAAGTTCAGGACGGTGAAGGTCGCCGGCTGATGGTCTGGCTTTGGATACAAGAACACCGAGCCACCGCCGGGCAGACGGATCCTCGCACCGACGCCGTCTGGATCCACCGTCAACCCCAGCGTTGCCGCGTAGAACTCCTTCGCGACTGCCAGGTCATCCACCGAGAAACCGCTGAATGCCGATCTTGGACTGAACATGGCCAACCTCCTGTTGCTTTCGCCCGTTGCTCCCTCGCAGCCGGATGGTATGAAACACGCCGCTGAACGACGTGGTGACACCGACGCGATCGAGTCCCGCAGCGCGAACGTGTGCTGCTCCCAGCATCTTCTGGGTCTCCGCAAAGATCTTTGCCTCGTCGTGCAGGGACTTGAGCCCGCTCGAACGAAGCACTGCCTTGTGCAGCCACTTGATGCCGAAGAGCAGGAGGAAGACCCCCACGAATGTTCGCGCGGCGGCAATGGACACGTGCGACGTGATCGCAAGGCCGAACGCAGCCACCAGCACGATCAAGGCCACCACTGCGGCGACGGTGCCGGCGAATGCGCTCCGCCACCCTCGGGTCAGCCCAACCGCCAACACGATCGTGAGCGCCTCGACCCATTCGACGGCGGCGGCGATAAACGTGGCGAGGATCACGAGAATGCTCATCGGCGCTGCTCCGGTTATTCGTGTCGAGGTCTGACAGACGTCACGGTCGCTGATCGCGGCGTTGTCGGGATCAGTGTCATGCGGGCGATCCATCGCTGCCCGGCTCATCAGGGTAGGCGACGCAGCCTTCCGGGTCGAGTTGAAGCTTGAGCCCGGCGCCTCGGGGCCACCGGTTGTGGTCGAACACAGACGACAGGGTGCCACCGGCGCAGGCGACCACGTGGTCGTAGCCGCGACCACGATAGGCGACATCCACAACCTTGCCGCTGAGCGTGACATCCGTGCTCGATGTCTCGACGAGCACATGCGTTGCCGCCGGGCGAACCAGAACCCGGACCTGAGCGCCCGTCATCAGCGTTCCACCGGGCCGGGCGCGCAGCGCGGATCCATCCTCGATCTGGACGCTGACATGGCTGGCGTCGGCGCCGACCACCCGGCCGAGGAACTCGCCCGCGGATCCGGTGAAGCGGGCGACGAACAGGTTTGCGGGAGATCGGTAGATCTGCTCCGGCGGATCCAGTTGTACGAGCTGTCCTCCATCGAGCACTGCGACCTCGTCCGCAAGGGCGAACGCCTCCGACTGGTCGTGGGTGATGTAGACGACCGTCGCCCCGCTGTCGCGCGCAATGGTCGCAATCTGCACGCGTAGGCGTTCGCGAAGATCGGCGTCCAGATTGGAGAGGGGCTCATCGAAGAGCAGCAGACCGGGACGGGCGACCACCGCGCGGGCCAGGGCAACGCGCTGCTGCTCGCCACCGGAGAGTTGATACGGATACCGGTCCACGAGGCGCGCCAGCCCGACCTGGTCGAGGGCGTCGAGAACGCGCCGCCGGGATTCCGCGCCGGTGATGTGACGCCGCCGCAGCGCGTAGCTGACGTTGCCGCGCACGGTCAGGTGTGGCCACAACGCGTAGTCCTGGAACACCATCGCCAGGTCACGACGCTCCGGTGGGAGATGTCGCTTGCCGTCGCTCACGATCCGGTCACCGAGACGGATCACGCCGCCGTCAAGGCGCTCGACCCCGGCGAGGCAGCGTGCCAGGGTCGTCTTCCCCGAGCCGGAGGGTCCGAGGAGAACGAGGAATCGACCTGGCTGAATCTCGAGGTCGACGCCGGTGAGGCCCCGGGCTCGGCCGAAGTGCTTCACAGCCCCCTTGATCGCAACACGGTGGCCGGATGTCGCCACGCCGCCTGTGGCCAGATCGGACGCGAGGATGGCGCTCATCCGGTGGATCCAAGGCGCCGCCATCCCACCGGAGCGACGAGGCGGAACAGTGTCCACACGATTGCGACCACCCCAAGGGCGCCGAGGACCGCAACGACCTCCATCGCGGTGCCGCCGGCGAAGTCGTAGTTGGCGAGTGCTTTCGTGATCGCCACCGAGACCGGTGGTTGCCCTGGCGGATAGAGCAGCTGGGACATCGGGAGTTCCAGGAGCGTAGCCCCGAACACCAGCAGCCACGCGGTGACGAGGGGACGTGCCAGCACGGGCAGCACCGTGCGCAACCACGCACCGAGAGCGCCGCTGCCATGAACGCGGCCGGCCTCAGCCAGCGACTCCTGGATCTGGCTGACGCTGCCGAGCAGCACTCTTGACGTCGGGGGCAACGCTGTGGCGATGTAGCCGACCACCAGCAGCGCGGTGGTCTCGTAGAGCTGGATGCCGAGTGTGGTGAGGATCGGCAGGTTGAAGGTGAAGATGTAGCCTGCCGCAAACACGATCCCGGGGAGTGCCACAGCGGTGAGCAGGGTCATGTCGAGGAGCCGCGCGCTCAGATGCGCGCCCCGCCGCGAAAGGATGCGGGCCGAGATCGCGCCCAGAACCACGGTGACGGTGGCGGCGATGAAGGCGAGCTGACCCGAGTACACCAGCGGATCGCGCAGCCCGGGACTGTTGAGCACGCGGCTGTAGTTGGCGAGGGTCAGCCCGTGGCTGGTGAGCAGCGAGCCGAGCCCGTTGATCAGCGATGCTGAGACCGCTCCGAACGATGGGACCCCGATCCCGACCAGGAGGACCGCCGCCATCCCGGCGACCGCACCGATTCGCGCGAATCCGGTGACGTGCACGCGTCGAGCCGGGCGGCTACGGCCTCCGAAGACCCGATAGCTGCGACTGCGAAGCGCCCAGCCCTGGGTGAGCAATGCCAGTGCGATGAGCCCCAGCAGGACCCAGCCCACCGCCGCCGCCACCGAGTATTGGATCGGGAAGGCCTGGACCGCGTTGAAGAGCGAATAGGTCGCCACCGGGAAATGGGCATCGTTGGCAAGCGTGTCGGCGACTCCGAAGTCACTGACCGATTCGGCGAACACGATGGCGAGCGCCGACCACACCGCCGGCGAGATCAGCGCAACGACCACGCGGGTCGCGGCGATCGGACCACCACCGTGGACGCGCACGGCGGATTCGAACTCCTCGCCGAGCCCACGCAGCGCTGCTGAGATCGCGAGGTAGGCAAAGGGCAATCCCTTCGCGGTCAGCACCACGATGACGCCGAAGGGACCGTAAAAGAGGTCGCGGAACCCACCCGGGTGGAGGCCGGCGACGTCAAGGACGCCCATCGGCTCGAGCAGCCGCTCCCAGCCGAGCGCGATCAGGTATGAGGGCGCGAGCAGGAGGGCGAACATCACCCCAGTCCACAGGCGCCGTCCCGGGAGATCGGTCCGGACCACGACCCACGCCACCGCAAACCCGATCGCGGCGGCCGCGACCGCGCTGGTCACCCCGACAAAGACGGAGTCGACGACGCCGCGGAGCAATGGACCGGAGAAGGCCTGCGAGAAGCCCGAGAACGTGAACCACTCAGGTCCCTGGTCAAACAGCCGTGGCGAGAACGCGACAGCCAGAAAGAGCAGCACCGGTACCGCGAGGATTGCGGCGATGAGCACCCAGAAGATGAGCAGGGGGACGCCGCTGAAGCGAGACAGCGCCATCCACGTCCTGTCGCCACGGCTCCCCGCCCCGGCGGGCGGGGAGCCGGCGAGGATCTCGGCCAACGCGAGTTCCTACTTGATGTTCGAGTCGAACCAGGAGTTCACCTGGCCCTCCAGGGGGCCCCAGAAATACGGGTCAAGCTTCTGGTACTGCGCCGGGAACGGGGGGAGTGCCGGCAGCGCGTTCACGCCGGGGACGACCGGCCAATACAGGGAGTCACCCGATGGATCGCCGGTCTGCATGACGGCCTGGCCCTGGGCGGACAGCACGAACTGCACGAATTTCTTGGCCTCAGCCTGCACGATCGCCGGTGCGTGCTTGTCGATACCGATCACGGCCGGCAACAGCGTCGAATTGGGCAGATATACGACTTTCGGGTCAAAGCTGGCGCTCTTCGGGGCCTTGACGGCCTCGCCTGTCGCCGCAGAGCTCTGGATCATGCCGTAATCGATCGCCCCAGTCTCGAGCGCATGGAGCGTGTCGCCGTTGGTCGGATAGACGTGCAGCCCGTTCGCCTTGAGCTGGGTCAGGAAGTTCTCGCCTGCTGTCACGCCATTGGCTTGGCCGCCGAATTGGTCCATGAGGCCGGCGATGAATGGGAACGTCGGCCCCGACTGGGACGGATCGTTCATCCCGACCTTGCCTTTGTACGCCGCTTGCAGGAGGTCCATGTAGCTCGCCGGCACCGCGCTCACCTTGGCCGCGTTGTAGATGACCGCGGCCATCACCGTCGTGCTGATGGGGATGTACGAATGATCGGCGGGGACGAGAGTCTGCCCAACCGTGGTCAGCGTGATCGGCGGCGCGTACTGGAGCAGCTGTCCCTGCTTGTCGAGCGACGCGAACGCCGTGTCACCGTCCACCCAGAGCAGCCCCCACTGCGGGTTGTTGGCTTCAGCTGCAACCTTCGCGAGCAGCGGACCGGTGCTGTCGTCATCGAGCTTGACCGGGATCCCGGTGGCCTGCGTGAACGCCTTCGTGGTCACCGAGTCATAGCCCTGCGCGGAATACACGACAAGCGGCACAGGGGCTGCAGCCGCACTCGAGGTACCCGCGGCTGCTGTGCTCGCACCGCACGCGGCGAGTGTCCAGCCGAAGAGAATTCCTGCTGCGCCAAGCGAGAACGCCCCCCGCCGCCCTTTGCCTGTCCGCTCACGCACATCCATGAGCGCCCGTATGGGCGCATGTCGTCGCGCTTCGCTGTTCATTGCCACCGTTCCTCCTGCGTCCGCCATGAGTCCGCCGGCTTCGGAGACCGGAACCCCGGCGAGAGCGTAGGAAACGGCGATTTATGAGCGTGTGTTGTGACGGTTAACGACCGGATAACCCGCGATTGCATGCGGGTCGATTCGCACGGCGATCACCATGTGCGCGGAATTCGTTGCAGGTGGCGATGAGTCAAGGCGCTCGCCGACCGGCGAGCGATTGACTACGGCGTCGAGAGTTGTGGCGCTCTGGCCGGCTGATTGCTCTCGCCGGAGATCTCGCGGAGGGTCCGGCCACTCGCCCGGACGTAGAGCCAGGAGGCGCCGAGCACCAGCACGGAGACGAGCAGCACCACCCCGATCGCCAGGGTCGGCACGTTGACCAGCTTGAGCCCGGAGACCAGCAGCACCGCCGCCAACGCACCGCGCAGGAACGCCGTCGGCGCGTACGACGAGACGCTCGCACCGATCAGCACCCCGGGAATGCTCCCGATCAGGATCGAGAGGGTCAGGCCGAGCCTGAAGTCTCCGAAGACGATGTGCGCCAGCGCCGCCGAGCCCACCATCGGGATCGCCTGGGCGAGGTCGGTGCCGACCATCTGCGAGCCACGCAGGCGCGGGTAGAGGAAGAGCAGGAGCACGATCACCAGCGTCCCCGAGCCGACCGAGGTGATGCCCACGATGAAGCCGATCGACGCACCGATCGCCAGGGTCGGCAGCTGCTTGACCACGAGGCGCTCGTCCGCCCCGCGCGACGTGCCGTTGCGGTGATCGAGGTACATCTTCAGGAGCAGCGCCATCACCGCGATCAGGAGCACCACGCCGAGCGCGACGCTGACCACGGTCTGCACCCGGGTCCCGTGCCCGATCAACTTCAGGAAGACCACCCCGAGGAATGCCGCGGGCACCGACCCGATCGCCAGCCACCCGGCGAGGTTCCAGCGCACCGTGCCCCGGCCCGCGTGGACCGCGGCGCCGACCGGCTTCATGATCAGCGAGGCGACCAGGTCGCTCGAGACCGCCGCCAGCGGTGCGATGCCGAAGAGCAGCACCAGGATCGGGGTCATCAGCGCGCCCCCGCCCATCCCGGTGAGGCCCACGGCGAAACCGACGATCAGCCCAGCCAGCGCCACATAGAGATCGATGTGCACCCCCC
>JBIOIZ010000004.1:0-83997 GCA_044450385.1 Candidatus Dormibacteria bacterium | reverse complement strand
TCATGGCCATGAGGTCGCCACGGTTGAGGGCATGGCTCCTTCCGATGAGAAGCTTCATCCGATTCAGCAAGCTTTTCACGAGTGTCATGCGCTCCAATGCGGCTTCTGCACACCGGGAATCCTGATGACTATGGAAGCTTTTCTCAGGCACGAGCCGGACCCCACGCCCGAACAGATAAGGATCGCGCTGGCGGGCAATCTCTGTCGGTGCACTGGCTATCAGAACATCGTCAACGCTGTGCGCCTGGCAGCCGACCGGTTGAACGAGTCACGCCTCGCCGCCGCCGCCTCCAGCCAAACGGAATAGGGCGCGGCAGCAGGCGTGAAATCCGACGAACGCCAGGCCATCGCTGACGCTTGCCCTCTGCCTATCCGATGCAATGAACGCCGGGCCATACGTGTTTCCGTCCGGCGTCATCGTTCCAATGACTGAAGGAGGCTTGGAACCATGCGACAACACGAGGTGATCGACGTTCATGCCCACGTGGTCCCGCCGAGTCTGGTGGACCGCATTCGGGCCATGGCCGAATCGCTTCCAGCATGCACCTCCGAAACGATCGGTGGCCCACCAGAGCCGGGGAGTGTATTATGTGTGCCAGTGTATTATGTGTGCATAAGGGGTAGGTGAAGTTGATCGCAACCGGAGGTACGATTGCACCATCCTCGCCGCGAAGATGTCAGAGCGGCTCGTCGACTTCAAGAAGGAGCCGTCCGTCCGCGAGTAGGTGCGGACCATATCCGGTCCGCGATGATCCCGAATTCTGTCCAGGGGGATGGATGTGTCAACTGACGCATTCCTGAGTATTGCTGTGCGCACGGGTCGTACCATCGTTGGTCGGTTACTGCCTGGAACCGACCTTATCGGCGGCCTCGAGGCTGTGTGCGACGAACACGGCATCCGTTATGCAGCAATCAGCTCCGCCTACGGTAGCCTGGGGACGGCCACCTTCAAATGCCTCCATCAGCCTGATGATCCTGAGGCGGCTGCAGTTCTGATGCCACAGACCATCGACCACCGCGTGGAATTTCTTGCTGGACAGGGGTTGGTGTGTGACGACGGAGCGTCTGCGCGAGTTACTCACCTGCACGGGGCGATCTCCGACGCGACGGGGCGCGTTCTCGGTGGTCACTTCGAACCATCTCTCAACCCGGTTTACAACAACCTTGACTTCGTACTGACAGAACTCCTTGGAGCGCGACTCACCCGACGCTGGGAGTCCGAGACAAATACGGTCGAGATGCTCGTCATTCCTCTCGAGGATGAGTAGTTGACTCACCCACAGCTCGTGGTGCGCGATGCAGTCGTCGTCCTCCCAGAGGCCGGGCTGCTCAACGGTCACATTGTCGTTGAGGATGGCAAGGTCTCCAGGCTACTCCCCATTTCGGAGGATGCACCGGATGCCGAGCGTACTGTCGATGCCGCCGGGCGATTCGTCCTGCCAGGGGCCATTGACCCGCACTGCCATTACGGCCTGATTCCGCCCGTGAGCGAGCGCATGGCTCCAGAGTCGGCGTTTGCAGCTCTTGGTGGAATCACCACTCTCGTCAGGTACTTCAGGCGGCCGGATTCGTACCTGCGGTCGCTACCGCCTCATATCGCGGCCGATCCGGCCTACCACTATCAGGATTTCTCTGTCCATCTGGCAATTTTCAACGAAGCGCAGGTTGCCGAGATTCCTCGATACGTTGAGGAACTGGGGATCACCTCCTTTAAGATGTATACAAACCTGAAGGCCGCGGTCGCAAAGGCCTTCCTGATTGACCCGCTTGTGGGCGACACAGAGCTCCAGACCGCGGACTTGGACTACGACGATGGCCTGCTCATCAGCGTAATGGAGGCGCTGGCGGCCCTTCCCGTTCGGACGCGATTGAGCGTGCACGTTGAGGAAGCCGATCTGGTCATCAGGCAGACAGAACGTGTTCGCGCACTCGGCCTCGAGGGCCTTCTGGCGTGGCACTATGCGCGACCCGAGGAAGCGGAGGCGCTGGGAGTGCGCAAGGTTGCATACCTTTCGCGGCAGCTCGGCGTCCCGGTGTACTTCCCGCACATTGGGAGTCGACTTGCGATCGAGGTGCTTGTGGAGGAGCTCGCGGTCGGGACGGACCTCGTCGCTGAGACCTGCCCTCACTATCTTGTGCACAACGTCGAGAGCCCAGCGGCCAACCTGCTGAAAGTCATGCCCCCTGTGCGCACCAAAGAGGACAACCTCGCGACGTGGGATGCGCTGCACGAGGGTGTGCTATCGACTATCGGCACCGACCATATCCCCTATCCGGAGGAAGTGAAGAGAGGCGCGGACATCTGGAGGACCCGTCCGGGTTTCGGGAGTTTTGGGTTGATGGTTCCAGTGATGTTGAGCGCGGGCGTGAACTCCGGTAAGCTGACAATCGGACAGGTTGCACAGGTGACCTCGACGAACGTCGCAAAGGCTTTTGGTCTGTACCCCATGAAAGGAAGCTTGCTTCCGGGGAGCGACGCCGATCTCATCATCGTCGACCTTGATCGTGAGTGGACCGTCCACGCTGCGGATCTCGCCTCCTTGCAGTCCTTCTCCGTGTACGAAGGAATGCGTCTGCGCGGGGCTGTCGATGTCACCGTCTCGCGAGGTGAGGTTATCTGTGAGGATGGCCACATGGCGGTGGACCCGGGGAGGGGCTGCTTCATCACCAGATACCCCCAGCTACGACGGCTGTCTGCGTGAGTCCTCGCGTCCGGTAGCCCATTGCCCTCGGCCAGGGCGTCCTGGACGCCGGCGACAAGGTCCGCTTCCTCCGCACTGGCGTCCTCGTCGAACCGGTCGACCTGGACCTCGCCGACAGCGTGGCTCGTGACGAGGGTGCTTGCGAACGAAAGTTCAATGTATCACATGTAACGTGGGCTGCTATACTCCTCGCCACGTCCAACAGGACCCATACGAGAGACCCATACGAAAGACCCGTACGGAGGATCCGCCATGGCATCTGGGGCAAGTACTGAGTCCGCTTCCGTGTTCGCCGTTCCCTCGGACGCTCGTAAGCTCAAGTTCAGCGACACGGTCGAGATCGATCACCGCTATCACCGGCTCTACATGGGGGACACGTGGAGCGGTGGGGTGGACGTCTTCGACATCTCGTCGCCCACCCCCTCATACATCCAAACCATTCGCTCCAAGCCCATGCGAGGGCCGTACTACGGCGTCTGTGTGGCCGATGATCTCAGGAAGTTGTTCGTGGCGCATGGCACAGGGATGATCTCGGTGATCGACCTCGACCAGGACTCCTCGACCAAGAACAGCGTGATCGCTACCGCCGACAACGGTGGGCACGTGCAAGCAGACCTCATCGACTATGACCCCGTGCACCGCAAGGTCTACTACGCAAACCGCAACGAAGGGTTTCTTACGGCCTTCGACGCCGTGAAGCACGTCATTACCGCTCGGATAGATGGGTTGGGTAGGGCGCTCGAGCAGCCCCGGTTCAACCCGGTCGACGAGAAGGTCTACCTGGTCAGCAACTCTGACGACGTCATCCACCAGATAGATCCATCCTCAGATCGGCTGTTGAACACGTTCGAGATCGGGGACAACTGCAATGCCAACGGGCTGGCCATCAACCCCAACACGAATCAGGCGTTGCTTGGCAGCGACAACGATGACGATCCCCACACGCTGCTTTGGGATCTGGGGACTCATCGGCCTCTCGCCCGGTTCGCAGAGTGTGGCTGCGGAGACGGGGTCACGTATGACCCGGTCGTCGATCGATTCTTCTTCGCCGCTTCCGGGTTCCCTCACGGACCCGTCATCGGCGTCTTCGGCGGCGACCCCGTAACCTTCCGGACCAACATCCCCACAACACCTGCCGCTGGCTGGGTGGCTTTCGACCGCACCCACAGACGTCTCTACACGCCGGCTATAGAGGACGATAGGCCGGCCTTGCTGTCCGTGGCGCTACCTGCGGACTCGTGACGGGGCAGTGCGCACCCAAAGCGCAGAAGGAGGATCGGAGGACATGCCTCGACAACTCTGGAAGGTGGCGACCTCCGCCATAACCGTACTGGTGGTCGGCTTTGCAACGGCGTGTGGCAGTTCGCCCGGTGGTGGGAGCGCAAGTCCGAGCGGGATTCTCGTGGTCGATCAGCAGTTCAACTACGACGACCTGGACCCCGCGCTGGCGGTCTATTCCACGTCTTCCCTGGTCGACCATGCCGCGTATGACACGCTGACGATTGTCAACCCACACGATCTCACGAAGGCGTATCCATCGCTCGCGACGTCGTGGACGGTCTCCGCCGATGCGAAGACAACCACGTTCCGTCTGCGCCACGGGGTCAAGTTCGCGAGTGGAAACCCGCTCACTTCGGCCGACGTCGTCTGGTCTCTCACACGACTCGAGAAGGTGGGACAGAAGTCCGGTCAGAACTACGTGGCGCAGGACCCTGGGGGCAATGACCTCGCCTTCTCGGCGCCCGACCCCTACACGGTGGTCGTGACTTCCCAAGTTGCCAATCCGTCGGTTGCTGTAGAACTGACGATCGTTAACGCTGACATCCTCGACTCGGCCCTGCTCGAGCAACACGGAGCCACGACCAGCGCTGACCCTCCAGCGCTGGATACGTTCCTCAATTCCGGTTCGGCCGGAAGCGGGCCGTACACGGTGACCAACGTGGATCGCACGAGCCAAATAGTGCTCACGAGAAACCCACGGTACTGGGGCTTACGACCGACGTTTGCCGAGATCGTGGTGCGCGACGCCCCGACAGCTACCCAGCGGCTCGACATCCAGGACGGGCAGGCCCAGCTCGCGTTGGACATTCCGGCGACGGACGCAGCCACCATGAATGCTTCGTCCGTCAATGTGGACTCCATCGCGTCGCCCGACCAGCTGTACATCATGCTGAACGCAAAGGGTTCCGTTCTCCGCGGGGGTGACAACCAGAAGTTCCGCGACGCGGTGCGATACGGGCTCGATTACCGCGGACTGGTCGCCCTGGCCGGAAGGGGAGCCGTTCAGAATACCGGCTTTCTGCCCAACGGCATTCTCGGTGCGCTGCCGGAGTCCGCAGCCGTACATCAGGATCTCGCGTTGGCTAGGAGCGACCTTCAACAGTCGGGAGTGGCAAATCCAGGCTTCACTCTCGCGTACCCGACGGACGTAAGCCTCGACGGCCTCTCACTGGAGCCATTCGCCGTGAAGATCGAAAGCGACCTCGCGAAGGTCGGCATCACCGTTACGCTGCAAGGCGAGCCGCAAACCGTTTGGGGAGGTAACTTCACGACCGGGAAGGTTCAGGCCCGCATCGGCTACAACAACGGCGACTTTCCTGATCCCAACGCGTTCATGCCCATCAACGGTGTTGTCCCCAACAGCGACACCACGGTGGACAACTGGGTGCCAGGCCTTGATCCGAACGTCGACCAGCTCACCAACACGGCCTCGGCCGCGATCACGGCCGCGAGCCGCGACACCGGCTATCAAGCTCTGGAGCAAGCGATGAATTCGGCCGCGTACTTCGACTTCATCCTGGAGCCGGCGAAGACCCTGGTCACTGCAAAGTCAGTACACGCAACCGCGAATCCCTTCACCACCGTGTACCTCGGTCAGGTCACGTGAGGGAGCCCACAGCGGCCGGTGATCTCGTGGCGGGGTCTCTTGGACCCGTGGCCCTCGGCGTGGCGCGGTCCAAGCTCTGCCAGGCCATCCGCCTGGCCTTGGTGGAGGACAGTGAGCGCAGGTGAGCGCAAACGGCGCTGCGCTCTCGGACAGGCCCAAAAGCGACCAGTGGCCCCTCAGGTTCTGGAAATGGTTGGTCGGCTTTTGGCGGCGCCACGGCGTCTTGCGGCTGACCGTGCGGCGCCTGGGGGCGATGGTCGTGCTGGCTTTCGGAATCACCCTGGTGGCGTTCGTCCTCACGCATTCGGTGCCGAGCGACCCCGTGCGGGCCAATCTAGGGCCAAGAGCGGCGGCGAATCCTGCGATTCGCAAAGCGTATATGCAGCGATACGGCCTCGACAAGCCACTGCCCGTCCAATACGTGATCTATGTGGAAGACCTGATCCATGGCAACCTCGGGACATCGCAGACCACGGGGCAGCCGGTTACGAAAGACCTAGGGGAGACCCTCCCCGCTTCCGTGGAGTTGGGCTTCGTCGCGGTTATTCTGTCGACAGTGGTCGGAGTGCCGCTCGGCCTGCTCGCGGCTGTCCGGAGAAGAACGTTCCTTGATTCGGCACTCAAGGTGATCTCCCTGGCCGGAATGGCGGCGCCTTCCTTCTGGGTGGGTCTCATCGGTATCTTCCTATTCTCGTTTGTTCTCCACATCGCTCCGTCAAGCGGGCGGCTCGATCCCGGCATCCTTCCCCCGCCTCACATCACGGGGATGTACACACTCGACGCTCTTCTGGCGGGCGATGTCGGCACCTTCCTTGACGCGCTGGGCCATCTGATCCTGCCGGCGGCGGTGCTCTCTCTGGCTCTCTTCGGCGTGCTCCAGCGCTTCACGCGGGCGGCCGTCCTCGAGGTGCTCGAGAACGACTATGTCACCGCGGCGCGGGCCAAGGGCCTGCCAGGAAGAAGCGTGCTCGTGCGCTACGCCTTCCGAGCCGCCCTAACGCCGATCCTGACCCTGTCCGGTATCGAGTTCGCCATGTTGATGTCAGGGGATGTGCTGGTTGAGGTGGTCTTCGCGTTCCCCGGGGTCGGCCGGTATGCCGAGACAGTCGCGATCAACCTGGACATAGCCGCCATCACCGGTGTCTCGATCCTCGTGGCAGGGATCTACCTCGTCACCAACTTCTTGGTTGACGTGCTCTACGCCGTGATCGACCCGAGAGTGCGGCTGGCGGAATGAGCCGGCGCAGCTCCCCCTCGGCGGCGACCGACGTCCCCGGCGGGTCCGACCGGCTGGACATTCTCACGGAGTTTCCCAGACACGGACATCGGCACGCGTCGAGGGGCGTGCTTCCAAAACCCATCAGCAGGTGGTGGCGCTCCTTCAAGGCGCTGCCCGGCTTGGAGGTGGTCGCCTACACGATCGCTGCCGGCTGGCTGGTGGTAACGGTTCTTGGGCCTGTCATCGCGCCGTATAGTCCCGTAGCGGAGACAACGAACGCGCTCGCCGGTCCCAGTGCCGCCCACTTCTTCGGCACTGACGAACTGGGAAGGGACGTCTTCAGCCGCATACTGTGGGGCGCACAGATCACGATTCCATACAGCCTCTTGGTGGTGGCTCTCGCCGTGCTCATCGGGTCGGTGGTCGGCGTCATCGCCGGGTACTTCGGGGGTTGGGTGGATGAGATCTTGATGCGGGTTGTCGACCTCGTGTTCGCATTCCCGTCCATCATCCTGGCGATGGCCATTGCGGCCGCCCTGGGTCCCAGCATCGGCAATGCGGTCGTGGCGGTCGTCGTCGTGAGCTGGCCCGCTTATGCACGTGTGGTGAGGAGCCTCGTCATCGGAGCCATGCACTCGGACTTTGTGCTGGCCGCCCGCCTCCTGGGGCCGTCGTCGTTGCGGGCCATGGCGGTCGACGTCCTGCCAAACGTGGTGGGTCCGACCGTTGTCTATGCGACGCTCGGCCTGGGTGAGGCCATGCTGGTCCTGGTTGGGCTGTCGTTCCTTGGGCTGGGAGCGCAGCCCCCCGCTCCTGAATGGGGTCTGATGATCTCCGACGCCCAGCAGTACTACGACCACTGGTGGCTGGCCCTCTTCCCGGGCCTTTGCATCATGTCGGTGGTCTTTTGTCTCAACATCGCCGGCGACCGCGTCCGCGACTTGCTTGACCCAAGGATGTCGACAGCATGACGGCAGCTTCAGCAGGACAAGCGGCCCCGATCCTGAGGGTCGAGGACCTTAAGGTTGTGGTGAGAGGCCGCAGGCGCCCACTTCGTGTGGTCGACGGGCTCCACCTGGATGTCTTTCCGGGCCGCGTCACGGGAGTGGCGGGGGAGAGCGGAAGCGGCAAGACCATATCCATGATGGCCGTGCTGGGACTCTTGCCTCTGGGAGCGCAGGCCAGTGGTGCGGCTTGGTTTGGAGGGCGCGATCTCCTCAGCGTGCCGAGACAGGAGTTGAACGGAGTTCGCGGCAAGGACATCGCGCTCGTCATGCAGGATCCCCGTTCCTCCCTCCACCCCATGCTCTCCGTGGGCGCGCAGCTCACCGATCATCTAAGGCACCACCTGCACATCGGCGAGCGGGAGGCTCGCAGACGCGCCGCCGACCTCTTGCATCAGGTGCGGATCCCCGATCCCGTCGGATCGCTCAACGCCTATCCCCACGAGTTCAGCGGAGGCATGTGTCAGCGGATCTCAATCGCCATCGCGCTGGCGTGTGACCCCCGGATCCTGATCGCCGACGAGCCCACCACCGGCCTCGATGTGACCGTCCAAGCTGGAATCCTCCATCTCCTGCGGGAACTGGGAGAGGCGCACGGCCTCGGCATCGTCCTGATCACGCACGACCTCGGCGTGTTGTCCGGGCTTGCGGACACCGTCTCGGTGATGTATGCGGGCCGCATCGTCGAATCGGGCCCGACCTCGATCGTTCTCACCTCTCCACGGCATCCGTACACCCATGCGTTGCTGGCTGCGTTGCCCCGACCCGATCGCTCCGACCAGGTGCTCTCCCCGATACCGGGGAACCTTGGTCCGCCGCACAGGTGGCCCCAAGGATGCGCGTTCCATCCACGCTGCCAATATCGGAGGTCGGAGTGCTCCGAGGTCGTACCGGACCTGGTTGCGGTCGGATCCAGTCAGCAACACGCATGCCTGGTCGATCCACTGGCGTCCACATGAGCCTCGAAATCGTCGACCTGAGCGTGGTGTTTCACCGGGCCGGCCGGCAGCCTGTGCCGGCCGTTGTCAACGTGAACCTTCGGGTGGACCCCGGCCGTCTGATGGGATTGGTGGGCGAATCGGGCAGTGGGAAGTCGTCTCTGGGCAGGGCGGCGGTGGGGATCTACAAGCCGACCGCTGGCAGCGTCATGTTCAACGGCGAGCCGGTACAGGTTCTGGGGGCCTGGGCAAGGCCGAAGTCCCAGATCGCGCTTCAGATGGTCTTCCAGAACCCGTTCGAGTCGTTGAACCCGCGTAGGCGCGTCGGGAGCCAGATCCTGGACGGGATCAGGGCATCCGGGATGAGCCGAAACGACGCCGCCCGTCAGCGCCGTGTCCAGGAGCTCTTCGAGCAGCTCGGCCTGCCGGAGAGGGCCGCGGAGCGATACCCCCACCAGTTCAGCGGAGGGCAGCGGCAGCGGATCGCGATCGCGCGAGCGCTGGCCGTCTCACCGTCGATCATCGTGTTGGACGAGCCATTGGCCTCGCTCGATGCGTCGGCCCAGGCGCAGCTCGCCAACACACTGCGCATGCTCATCGATCGGCTCGACGTTGGTCTCCTCCTGATATCGCACGACCTCGCAATCGTCCGCCACGTGGCTGACGACCTGAGCGTGATGTACCTGGGGCAAGTGCTCGAATCAGGTCCAACGTCGGAAGTTTGGAACGCGCCTCTCCACCCGTATACGGAGGCGCTCATCGCGGCCATCCCGAAGCCTGACGGCAAGGGAGTCCTACCGAAAGCTCCTGTTGGGGAGATTGGCGACCCGGCCAACCCGCCAAGCGGATGCCGCTTCCACCCTCGCTGTCCCTATGCGCGACAGAAGTGTTCGATGGAGACTCCTCCCCTGCGGGAGGTGGCTCCTAAAAGGAAGGTGGCCTGCTGGCTGCACGAGCCCGACCGTCCCATGAGGTCACTTGGGAGCGGCGTTCCTGCGGACCTTGGTCCCCCATTGCTCCAGGTCTCCGAGGTGGCGATGTAGATGGCCGGCGCCGGTTCTGTTGGACCGATTGTGCTGTGTGATATCTGTTACAGTACGCCGGTCGATCGGTTGTAATACGAGAACTGGCAATGAGAGAGTCTGCAGATGCAGTTCTGCACGAGATACTCGGGGAGCTGATCTCTGACGTGGGTGCCAGCCGCTGCACATTGCGGCTGGACCTCCCGGAACGCAGGTTGGCCGTGAACGCACCCGCGGCCGAGGCGGTCGCGAGTGGCGTGTCATCCGTTGCGTCCGACACGGATCTGGATCAGTGGAGCCTTTCCACAGTGCAGTGGCTCGAACGCCACAAGCGCATCCTGGTTCAAGACGACCTGTCGTCCACCGAGCTCAAGGTTCCTGCCGTTCTCACCGACACGTGGGGCGTGAAGGCACAGATGCTGGGGCCCATCGTGCAAGCGGATCGGCTGGTTGGCTGGATATCGGTTCACCAGGTGGGCAGGCCGAGGCACTGGTCAGCGGAAGACGAGGCCGCACTCAGTCGCGCTGTTGATCGTGTGGGACAGGTGCTATGACCAAAGATATCAAGTGCGCCTTCGGTGTGCACGTGGATGCCGTTGCCGGTTGGTTGGGATCCTACGGCGGTGAGGATTCGCCCTCCGACATCCAGCGGGGCATGTTCGCAGGTGAGGTGGGGATCCCGCGTCTCTTGAACCTCTTCGCCCGGTACGGATTGAAGACGAGCTGGTACATACCCGGCCACTCCATCGAGACGTTTCCCAACGAGTGCAGGATGGTCCACCGGGCCGGGCACGAAATCGGAGCGCACGGGTACTCGCATGAGAACCCGATCAGCATGACGCCACAGCAAGAAGAGGACGTTCTGAAGCGCTGTGTGGCTTTGATTGAAGACCTTTCCGGAGCGCCGCCCCGCGGCTACGTGGCTCCATGGTGGGAGATGTCGAACGTCACGGCCGAGCTCCTGCTCAAGTACGGCTTCACCTACGACAACAGCCAGGCATACAACGATTTCCTTCCGTTCTACGCGAGGGTCGGCGACACCTGGACGAAGGTCGACTACGCGCGTCCGGCGTCGGACTGGATGAAGCCCCTGGTACGAGGTCGGGAGATCGATCTCGTGGAGGTTGCGGCCAACTGGTACCTGGACGACCTGCCGCCGATGATGTTCGTCAAGGGCTCGCCGAACAGCTACGGGTTCACCAGCCCCCGTCACCTGCTGGAATGGTGGAAGGACGAGTTCGATTGGGTCTACCGCGAGATGGACTATGCCGTGTTCCCGATCACCATCCACCCGGATGTGAGTGGGCGGCCCCAGGTGCTGATGATGCTCGAGGCACTCATCGACTACATAAGTGGCCACGACGGAATCAGCTGGGTGACGATGCAGGAGATCGCTGACGACTTCCGCCGGCGCACGCCCTTTGTGGGCGGGGCGTGATGGCCTCGTCGATCTCGTCAAGCGACGGCAGTCGGAGATCCTGACCAGCATTCGAGCAGCACGCAGCGCCGCCCCTGAGCCTTTTGGATGCCAGTGATGGTGGGCTTATGTGACTCGGAGCCACCACGGAGATTCAGCGTTGACGACTGACGAATGCGCGCATGGATGGAATGGCCCGCCTTTGCTACTCTGATCGTTACTTGTAGCAGCTATCAAATGATGACTGCCTTGCGCGTGGGATCACCGGTAGGGAGGCACGCGAAAAGAGGGTGCCGGCAATAGTCCATCCAAGTACATGCGCCATCGTTCTCGCGGGTCGGCTCGGGCGATGACCGGCCGCCGATTCTTGGCTCGTCTGGCGCTCGACACCAGCGCGCTTCGCGAGTCCTCGGCATTTCGTCGCCTGTGCATGGGGCAACTCATCTCGTTGGTCGGCCGGCAGGTCACCGTGGTCGCCGTGCCCTTCCAAGTGTATTCCCTCACCCATTCGTCTCTTGCCGTCGGGGGGCTGGGCTTGGCACAAGTCGGACCGCTGATCACGGGTTCGCTTGTGGCCGGCCCTGTCAGCGACCGGTTCGATCGACGCCGCATCCTGCTCGGCACCCAGCTGTCCCTCGCGGCCTGCTCGGGGATGCTCACGGTGGGGGCCATCTTGGGACACCCGTCCCTGGTGATTTTGTACGCCATCGTGGCGGTTGCAGCGTTCGTGAGTGCGGTGGACTCGCCGACGAGGCAGGCCATGATCCCTGGGCTCGTTTCCGCAGCTCGCCTGCCGGGGGCTCTCTCCGTGAATATCGCGTTCTTTCAGACCGCGACCGTCGCCGGACCGGCGGTCGGTGGTCTGTTGATCGCGGGCCTCGGACTACCCGAGGCGTATGGCTTGGACGTTGCAGGGTTCGCGGCCGCGGTCGTGGTGATAATGACTCTCCCGGCGCAGCGGGCGGAGGGCGCACGTCACGAAGGTCCGATCGCGGCGCTTGGCCGCGGATTTGCCTTCGTGCGGCATCAACCAGTGATCCTTGGCGGGTTTGGTATGGATCTGGCGGCCATGGTTTTCGGGTTGCCACGTGCCGTCTTCCCAGCGCTTGCCGTGACGACGTTTCACTCCGGCGCTGTGGGGCTCGGCTTGCTCTACGCAGCCCCCGGCGCTGGTGCGGTGGTTGCAGCGTTGACCACAGGTTGGCTTTCCAGATCGAGTCGCTTGGGTCGCATCATCATCGTGTCCTTTGCCACGTGGGGCATTGCGATCATTGTGCTCGGGTTTGCTCGAGCCCTTTGGCTTGGTCTGCTCATGCTGTTGATCGCGGGCGCCGCGGATATCGTGAGTGAGGTCTGCCGTACAACGATCCTGCAAACCGTAACTCCCGATGCTCTCCGAGGGCGGGTTAGCTCAGTGTCATACATGGTGGTGGTGGGCGGTCCTTACGTGGGCGACATCGAGGCTGGCGCGGTGGCCAGTGCCTTCGGCGCAGAAGTATCAGTGGTGTCGGGCGGCGTGCTCTCACTGATCGGTCTCGCCACGGCGGCGATTGCGTTTCCAGCCGTGTGGGCATACCGTCGCGAAGGTGTCCGTGACAGCGAAAGGTTATGAAACATATGTTACATTTCTCGGTACCGTCATGAGCACACCGACGCGCTTCGTCACCTTCGTCTACCGGATGCCGACCAAGCCGACGTCCGCTCGCGTGGCGGTGTGGCGTCAGTTGAAGAAAATGGGCGCGGTGTACCTGCAGCAGTCGGTGTGCGTCTTTCCCGAATCGCCGAGCGTCCGGCGCGAACTGCAGCCCATCCTCAAAAAGTTGGAGTCCTCAGGTGGCAGCTTTCACCTGTTGAGCTTGGGGCGCCTGTCAGCACAAGAACGAGAGAAGCTGATTTCGGAGTTCCGGGAACAGGCCGCGAAGCACTTCCAGGAAATTATCGAGAATTGCGAGGTGAACTTCCAGAAAGAAATCGAATTCGAGACGTTCCGGAAGAATTTCACATACGAAGAGGCCGAGGAGATCCGGATTGAATTTGAGAAGATCGTCAACTGGTACGAGCGTGTGAGCCTGCGCGACTGGTTCGGTGCTCCCAACCGCGAGGATGCTCGTGAGTGGCTATCGCGTTGCGAGCGTCTCCTCGAGGAGTTCGAGGAGCGGGTGTTCGAGGAGCGGGCCAAAGCCGAACGACTAGATACGGACAGCGACACGTCCCACAGCCGCACCACGCGCAGGCGCCGCCTCAGGGCGGTCCCGGGGGGCCACGCTTTCGGCGCCTAGGCTGAGGCCGCGCCAGCGCCGGTTGCGCTTAACACGCGTATAATGTAGCATACGTGACATTCAACAAACGTGACGCCACGCGACGAGGAGTCAGTTCATGAGTATTCTGGTCCTTCTGGCCACAGCGCTCGCCGCGGCGGTCGAATGGGTCGAGGCTCTGACCATCGTCCTGGCCGTCGGTCTCTTCAAGGGATGGAAGGCTGCGTTCGTCGGCATGGCACTTGGTCTGCTTGCGCTCGTGGCGCTGGTCGCTGTGTTCGGGGTCACGATAACCTCGCATGTCTCCATCGAAGCCGCTCGCACGCTGGTCGGCGTCTTCCTCCTGCTCTTCGGACTGAAGTGGCTGCATAAGGCGATCCTCCGCTCCAGCGGTCTCAAATCCCTGCACGACGAGGCCAAGACGTTCGAAGAGACCAAGGAGATGCTGGTTGCGTCGGGCACGTCACGGGCGGGCGTCGACAGAGTCGGTGTCACCACCTCGTTTGGCGGCGTCTTTCTCGAAGGCCTCGAGGTGGTATTCATCGTTGTTGCATTGGGCGGTCTGCAGAACATCCCCGCCGCCGCCATCGGCGCGGTTGTGGCACTGGTCATCGTGGCTGTCGCCGGGATCGTCTTCCGTCATCCACTCACGCGAGTCCCGGAGAACACCATGAAGTACGTGGTCGGCATCATGCTGACGGCGTTCGGTACCTTCTTTACAGGCGAGGGTATCGGTGTTCACTGGTGGGGCGCAGACCTGAGTTTGTTGCCCCTGATTGCGGTGTACGGGCTCGCATCGGTCGGGTTCGTCCAATTGCTCAAGCAACCGATCAGAGTGACGGTCGCTCCGACCGGCATCGCGCGCGCGGCACGCACGGCGGTAACAGAGGTCTGGGGACTCTTTGTCGATGACGGCGCACTGGCCATCGTTGCCATCCTCGCAATCTTCGGAGTCGCGCTTTTCGCCGCTCACTATGGCGATGGTCACTCCATAGGCGGCGCACTGCTGATTGTCGGCGTCCTCCTTGCGGTGTGGGCGGGGCTGCACGACGCCACCAAGTCCAGCCGCAAGGCCCGCCCGACCTCTGCCTCGCCACCGCTCGATACGGTCGCTGCGGCGCCGTCGTCGGCGCTGGTCAACGACGCTGCGTTGGTGGCGCCCGCGGCCGATCGCTGAAGGCCGCAGCCTGGTGCCACGACGCTCCAGGACTGCGGGGTCATCGCAATCTCCTGCGCATCCAGGACCGGATCCGGCTTCAGCGATGGCGGCAAACCCTGCCTCCTCCACGTCGCCGGCAGCGGGGCAACCTGATGCGTGCTGCGAAGGCTGCGAGTATGGAGCGCGTCGCGAACGCTGACCTATTTCGTGTCGGTGATGACGACCGCCTTCATCTCGTCCGCCGCACGCTGACGTGGCCCTTGGTGCGCTTCGACCGCTGAACGCTGACCCGAACCATGACGATGACGACGAGCGGGATGACCAACCACGCTGGGAACCGCACAAGGTTCAGCAGGAACGTCGAAATGAGGCCGATTGCAACCGCCGCGGCCACCGTCCAATCGTCGCCGATGATGAACCGATACCAGAACCGGCCAAAGCCGACCAGCCACGACATGACTCGCATCATCGCGCCACCTCGTTCAGATTCAAGGTAACCCTGCCTCGGCGCGCACCACGGCGCTCGACGGCGATATTGATCAGTGCAGTGAGCACGTACAGCGCCAGCAGCACGAGGATGGCCGCGTCACCTCCCGGCCAACTCACCCCAAGACCCTCGGTCGCCCAGAACGAGCCGAAGGTGGTGAGCAGGAGGCCGACGACGAGTTGCAGGAAGCTGCGCGGAATTCGTGCCACGAGCCCTGAGAGCACCGCGCCGATTGCACCAACCACCAGAAGAGCGGCCGCACCACCGATGACGGAGAACCCCAGCTGGCCGGCGGTGGCACCAACCGAGACGACGATGAACGCGACCTCAAGTCCCTCCAGCAACACCCCTTTGAAGGAGAGGACGAATGCGGTCCAGTCGACACCCGCCCCGGTCCACACCTCGGCGTCCTGATTCGCGTCGACCTGCATGCCTGCGAATCCACGAGCCGCGACCCGGACGACGCCCTTTCGCAGCCACTGCAACCCGAAGACCAGCAGCAGCGCGCCGATGACAAGCCTGAGCGGAGCGATCGGAATCGCGCTGAGTGCCAGGCCAAAGACGGTGACGATGACCGCCAGCACGACGAAGCCGGCAGCCGCCCCCAACAGCGACGAGCGCCAGCCACGGGTTGCACCGACCCCCACAACGATCGTGACCATCTCGATCGCCTCGACCGCCGATGCCAGGAACGCCGTGATCAGAACGGGCACGATGCCGGTCATGCCCGCATCCCGGCTCCGTGCCATGCATGTGGACCGGGGACTACCGCGGGTTCGACCAGCGCTGACCCCGCACCGATCCAGCCATCGACCTGCGCCGAGTCGCGGGCGCCAACGATGGCGCCGGTCACTCCCGGCCACGCCGGCGTCCATGCCACCGCCACTGCCGGCACGGAGGTGCCATTGCGATACGCCACCGGCCGTAGTGCGTCGCGGAGAGCGAGGTTGCGGGACAAGTTCGGCTCCAGAAATTCCGCCGAGCGGCGACGCCAGTCATTGTCCGCCATCGCCGCCATCTCGCCCCAGGACTCTTCGATCGGCGTGCCGGTCTCGTCCGATCGGGGCCCCGTACCAGATGAGTCCGACCCGCCTGGTCGACTCCGTCGTGCTCTCGTCGGGAGCGATGACCAACCGGATCGATCGCGTCGAAGCCCCTGGGCTGGTCGAGCGTCTTCCGGATCCCGACGACCGGCGCGGCACGCTCGTCGGCGCACGACACTGCTCGAACAGTGGACGATGGCGCCGGGACGGCACGCCGGCGGCGAGGTAACCACAGGCTCAGAACGGCGCGGGCGTCTCGGGTCGGCCGGGACGTCAGGTGACGCTCGCCGGGCCTCTGCCTACAACGCTGCAGCGATCTCTTTTGCGAGGCTTGCGACGCCGGCGCGCAGAGTATCGGCGCTCTCCGTTGCAGATCTGGCCCCAACGTAGATCACCAGATCGCCACGTGAGAACACGATGAAGGCAACGCCCGGAGTGGTCTCGCCCAGCGCATGGTCACCCACCCCCAGAACGGAGAACGGTTGAAAGGGTTGAACCGGTTCTCCCAACGAGAAGAACGTCGCGGCGTCCCGCAGCGTTGACGGGCCGGCGGCACCGACCGGCACTCTCTTGACCTGCACCCCCACGCTGTTCGCTTCATTCGCGGTGTCCGCAAAGATGCACGCGACGTAACCGGATTCCCTCTCCACAACGTCAGTGGCCTGGTTGGCCATGTTCGTGTCGCCGGTAGTCCGAACCGCGATTGTCCGTGTCAGGAACGAGCACGGCCGGGGCACCCGAGCAGGGAACGAAATGGAGGCTGGGCTCGGTGACTGTGGGCCGCTGCCGGTAGAGGCCCTCGAGCCGCACGCGGCGACGATGCCGACGGCGCAGAGCAGGCAAACAGGGAAGCGCCCACCGGCGCGAACTGCGACGCGCACCGTGGCATGACACTAGCATGGCGCGTCGGCGGCCTATGTCTCGGCGTCGTACTCAACGGCGGTTGTGGCTGTGCGGAGCTGAAGATATGCGGGCTGGCCCGGTGGTACGCCATGCCCGGTATCCATCGGAAACGTCTGTGATTTGCCGGACAGTTTCCGCGCGAAGGACTTCCCCCCAACGGTCCATGTCATGGTTACGCCAGCTCCCACCCGGCTCAGCGCGACAAGCGGGCCAGTCATGCTGCCCGCGAACGAGTAGAAGCCGCCGCCTCCACCCGTCTCGTTCCAGTAGCAAACCTGGCTCCCAATCGGGACATAGGTGAGCTGGTCGCCGCAGGAACCGTCGAGCGGCACGCTAATCCCGACCAAGCTGACGGTGAGGTGGCCTACGGGGGTTGCCGTTGGTGTCGGGGCAGCGAGCGACGGGGTCGTGCTGGGAGTCGATGTCGCGGTCGCCGCTGGCGTCGGTGCGGATGCCGTCGACGTGGCCGGCGGAGTCGTCGCGGTGACGGTCGCTGTGGTGACTCGGGCGCCGCAGCTGGAGAGGAACGCTGCGAACAACGCCGCAGACCAGAGTGATCGTCGGCGGGAGGCGACAACCGCAGCGGACATCGTGTCGGGGAAACGTCTGGCCCCACCACCCCGTTACGCTCCGCCCGCCATCTAAGCCGCACGACCTTCAGGTGGCCGCCGAGAAGGAAGTGAGTGGCTTACCTTGCCCTAGCGTGAACGATCACGAATAGCGCCGAATCGGCCGTATGGTGTGGCCTGTCACCTCTGTGATGGGGTGCCATTGGCGACCACACTCGACGCACTCATAGCTGGCAACGAACGTCCGTCCCGTAGCACCGGAGGCTGCGACCTCGTGCGTGTGCACGACCACTTCGGCAGATCCGCACTCGATACACTCAGGGAGATCGTGATCACGCATCATCGCCACCTTGTGCTGACGTGCTGGGATATGCAAGCAACCTACACCTCGACCTCCGTTCCGATGTTGCATCTGTGTCACGACTGCCGAACGCCCGTCGACACCCCGTTCCCTTGGTCGGCGGCGTTCGACCATCGACTGGATAACTCACGCCGCCGCATCACCTAATCGAGTTGATCAAGAGGAGATCCACGATGGCTTGGCAACACCAGTGGGGCAAGCATCCGACGGTTCGTCGCAGCGATCAACTCTCGCTCGGCGAGAGAGCCGCCGACAAGATGCGCAATGGCATGGGGTCATGGCCCTTTGTGTTCGTCTTTTTCGGCGTCATGATTGTTTGGGCCGTGGTCAACGGCGTGCTTCATGTGGGTGGTGGGTCAGGATTTGATCCATACCCATTCATTCTGCTCAACCTGTTTCTTTCGATGCTGGCGGGAATTCAGGCCGCTGCCCTGTTGATCGCCGCGAAACGAGCCGACGCGGTTGCCTCTGAGGTAGCGCTGCATACCGAAGACAACACCGAAAATATCAAGACGTTGCTCGCGGAGAACACCGCCCTGACCGCGCAGGTGAAGAAGGCGACCGACCTCCTCGATGAGATTCACCTCCACGTGGCCAACATCGGCAAGAAGGTAGGAGCCGAGATGGGTCGCTACGCTCCCGGCGAGACACCGCCCACCGGTACCTGATCCGACTCACCGGCACTGCCACCGTGAGAATTCCGCTCAAGCCGGTCGTGGTCTGTATGCTCATTCGTCGTCTCCTCGACTGACGGGTTGCCTCATCCTCAAGGACCACAAGGAAATCCTCGGCAAGGGCGGCCGGCGGCCCTGTCTGAGTGCCGGAAGTACGAAGCGATCTGATCGCATCACAGGTCGCCGGGCCAGGTCGCCGCTCAGGTGTCCGTCGCTGGCAGCCAGGGTTCGACCGTCTCGCACCCGTACTGTTCCGGAGCAACGTCTCGCACCGTCTCAGTGAACTGCCAGCGGTGACCTGCGATGTCCTCGATGGTGCATTCACGCTCGCCGTACTCCTGCGTCGTCGGGGGTTCCAGCACCCGCGCGCCTTGAGCGCAGGCCCGCTCGAACTGAGCATCAACATCGTCGATGCGCACCTTGATGATGTGGCTCGCGGTGCCTTCGTGCGGTGGTTGCTGGTCGCCCCTGGCGTCGGCGACGATCATGGCGCCGCCCTCGCCGATGCTCATCTGAGCGCGATGGCTGTCGCCAATTCGGACACGTTCCTTGAAGCCAAATGCCCGCGTGAGCCAGGTCACTGCCGCCCGCACATCGGGGTACACGAGGACGGGGATGACCGTGGCCGGCGGGATCGAACGGTTGTGCTTCATGGGAACGTCCCCAGGGTCTCACGAGCTGCGAAGCATGTGACGGCAGCGACCTGCCTGTGCGCCGGCGCAGCCAGCCAGGAACTCGTCGACCGTACCGGTGGGAGGCTCTTTCGCGCGCAGAGCCAGAGCTTGCGAGCCACTGATGCCGTTGGTCAACGCGACGTCGGTGCACGCCTCCCTGACTCTGCGTGATCAGGAGCCGGCTCAGGCGCCGAGCCCCACGCCGGCGATGGCGAGTTGAGCCGTGGTGGGCTCTGCACAGCAGAACCAGGGCTCGCTCAGTCGAGGGGGAGCGTCACGTTCCGGGAGGAGCGCCCTTTCGGCGTCCGGCCAGGGAACGCCTGCGTGGAGAGCAGCCGTCGCGGTGAGCCCGCGGATCGCGGCGTGCGTCGAACGCGGCGAGACCCCGGCATCGGCATCCGCTGCCACCACCTCAGCAATCGCCGCCTGCAGGTCATCCATCCGGGGATCAGGATGTTGCCAGATGTGACTGAAACCTGCACTGTCGTAGCCACGCAGGTGTTTGCGCATCTCTGGCAACGCCAGCAGCAGCGAGCCTGGGGGGACCAGCAGCCGGATGCTGAGCTGGACCGGGTCGACACTCTCGATGAGATCATTGGTCGCGATCAGGTCGAGCAGATCGATCTGATCACCGAGTGTGGTCCACGGCGTGAAGGGCAAGAGCGATGGCCGAAGCTCGACGCCCAACGCCCGGCATATTCGCAGTGCCACCAGGACGTCCTCAGCCGAATGTCCCTTGTCGAGAAGTTCGAGCACGCGGGGGCTCGTTGACTCCACGGCGGAAACGATGAAGAGAAGGCCGAGCTGGCGCAGCTCGGCGATGATGTCTGGGTGCTCGAGAATGTGCTCGACCTTCGTTGTGATGTCGAAGGTGAGATCGGGGCAGCGTTCATGAATGGCGCGCACGATTGCGATCGAATGCGGCACGGCGTTCAGGAAGTCCGGGTCGCCAAAGGTGAGGTGGCGCATGCCGTGCTCGCAGAGCTGGACGACGTCCTGGACGAGTACGTCGCGCTGCCATACCCGAATCCGCCCGTCGTACACCGCCGGCACGGGGCAATGCCGGCAGCGGTGCACGCAACCGCGCGATGCCTCGACATAGCCCGTGATGCGCTCTTCGCCACCAACCTGGAGGCGCGTGTATCGATCGAGCGAGGGCAGAAGATCACGGGCAGGCAACAGGAACTGCAGCCGGTCGAGCACGACCGAACGCCGGTCGGGTGAACCGTTTGCCATGCCGACCAGGGCATCCTCATACTCCCCGCCGATGATGGCATCCACAAGCCCGGGCTCGAGGGCCGGGCCGCAGAGCGGGGCGTAGAGGCCGAACAGCACTATGCGAACGTCCGCCCCGCGGCGAGATCGAACGGTTCGCGCGACGGGGACCGCCATGCGCATTGCCGTGTGCATCGGAACAGCGATGGCGACCATGTCGGGCATGCCGAGATCTGCCTCGTCGAGAGGTTGGACCGAGAGGTCGACCGCGGTGACGAGATGACCCGCGCCACGCAGAAAGGCAGCGGCCGAGGCAACGTGGAGTGGTTGATGGCCGAGCTCGTAACACGAGACGAGCAGAACCCTCATGCGCAGCCGCCGACGCGGGAGTTACGTCCGGTGGACCGCTTCATTCCGGTGGTGGCGCCGCTGACAGCTGAATTCGCCGGCTCATGGATGAACCGAGGATACGGGAACGTGCAAAGGAGAGCGCAGCCCTCGCGGCGACGGGCCGTCTAAGCTGCGGCGATGAGTCGATTCATCGACCTCAGTCATCCCGTGGTAGAGGGAATGGAGACGTATCGACCGCGCCGCGACACAGGTTCCGTGCCGGCGTGGATCTTCATGGACTTCCACTTGAGAGCCTCGCGAACGTTCCAGTCGTTGTCGCCACGCCCGCGGTTATGAACGTCCAATGCAGTGGTTAAGGAGCGGTGTCCACTGTCGCCGTCTGCTCTCGCCTTCAGATGGTGCTTACCGGTTCACAACCGTGTCCGAGCGAATTGTTAACTGTGGACTTCTTAGGATTCGTCAAGCCGCACGGACCGGCTCCGGCCGGTACCGGCCAGTGTTCCCGGCGTCACAGGGAGAGGTCGACATGGAGAGACATCGCGTTCGTGCAGCGGCAGGAGCCGCTCACAGACTCCGTGGAGGATTCATCGGAGCGGCGGCGGTACTCGCTGCCATTCCCGCATCTACTCTGCTTCCCATCGGCGGGACGGCGGCTGCCGCTGCACCCATCGCCGCTGGAGGCTGCGTCCTCACGGGTGGGCTTTGTGGGGCCGGGCGTCACCGCACGCGGCGTTGACGCGAAGACGTGGGCCGACGAGACCGATATTCGGCCGACCATGATGGCCCTGATCGGGCTGCACGACGACTATGTGAGCGATGGGCGCGTCCTCGTTGGGGACGTGAGCCGCGCGCTCCTGCCGGGCGCGTACGGCAGCGCCGGGAAGTTCGCGCAGCTGCTCGAGCTCGAGAACGCCTACAAGCAGGTCGATGCGGACGTTGGAGCATTCGGTGTCGCCACCCTCACGGCGTCGACGCGGGCGCTTGAGAGCAGGTCGCACGGCGACGACGTGTACCGCGCGATCGAGCGCGGGATCGCGCGGCTCGGCAGCGAGCGAGACGCGCTTGCAGCGAGGATCAGTGAGGCGCTGTACGGCCTGGAGTTCGAACATCGGGCCATCGCTTCGGACGCGGCCCACGGGTGGATCAACCAGGCCCATGCCTTGATCGCTCAAGCTTCGGCGCTCGCGTAGACTCGCGTAGAAAAGGAGGAGACGCATGCCTGAGATGACGAGCTACGAACACGGCGTGCCCTCGTGGGTCGATATCGGGACACCGGATCCACAAGCCAGCCTGGCCTTCTACAGCGAACTGTTCGGCTGGCAGGGCCAGGACCAGGGCGAGGAGGCGGGGCACTACACGATCGCGTCGAAGGGAGGCAAGCAGGTTGCGGCGATCAGCCCGTCACAGGACCCGGGACCGCCGCGCTGGACCACATACATCAATGTCAACGACATCGACGGGGCCGCGAGCAGAGCCCAGGCTGCAGGCGGGGCAATCATCGTCAGCCCGATGGACGTGATGGGCGCAGGACGCATGGCCATCTTCACCGACACCACGGGAGCCATCATCGCGGCATGGCAACCGGGGAGCCACCTTGGCGCCGACCTCGTCAACGAAGCCGGTGCGTTCATCTGGAGCGAGCTGACCACTTCGGACCTGGCGAAGTCCAAGGCCTTCTACACCGCGGTGTTCGACTGGGGATGGGGCGGCGTCGACGAGTATGCCGAAGCCCAGGTGCAGGACCGAACCATCGCCGGCGTCATGCCGCGGCCTCCCGACATGCCTGCTGAGCTGCCCGACGCGTGGCTGGTGTACTTCGGCTCGACCGATGTGGACCGAGACGTCAAGAAGGCAATCGAGCTCGGAGGCAGTGTCATCGTCGAGCCGCGCGACATTCCGGGGACGGGACGCTTCGCTGTGCTCGTCGACCCTCAGGGCGCCGCGTTCGGGCTCTTCGCGGCATAGGCGCGCGAATCGGGGCGTCAGGACTCCAACGGCCCCGAGAGGAGGGCAACCGAGGAGCGGCTCACCCCTTGCGGACCAACCTGCCTGGGTCTACCGTCGCGGGCCAGCCTGTAAGCGCTGACAGAGCCGGTCAGCATCCAGGCTGGCGACGGCGGCCGCGACCCTGGGCGAGAAGGGGGACCTTCGGCTGGTGGTGACGGTGCGCATACGGGCAGCCGTGGCGGCCGGGAGGTCCTCCAGGTCTATCTCGAGCTCGTACGTCCAGGAGCACACTCAGCCTGAGGTCACGCGACGACCGGCCGACGTGGCGACCTCCTCCTGAGTAGATGATGGCCGGTCTGGCAAACTGGTTGCCATGGCTGAGAGTCTGACGATCACCGACAACCGGTCCGGGAAAACTTACGACGTCGCCATCGAGAACGGCGCGGTGCGCGCCACGGCGTTCGAGCAGATGTCGATCTCGCCGGACGATCACGGGCTGCTCGTGTACGACCCCGCGTTCATGAACACGGCGTCGTGCAGGAGCGCCATCACATATATCGATGGTGACCGGGGAATTCTGCTGCACCGCGGATATCCGATCGAGCAGCTTGCGGAGCACAGCACGTACCTGGAGACCGCGTACCTGCTCGTTCACGGGGAGCTGCCGACCATGCAGCAGGCGAGCGAGTGGCAGAAAGAGATCACTCACCACACGCTGGTCCACGAGAACATCAAGAAGTTCATTGACGGGTTTCATCACGACGCCCACCCGATGGGCATACTGATATCCACCGTCGGCGGACTCTCGACGTTCTATCCGCAGGCCACCGACATCTACGACGAGGAACAGCGGCGCATCTCGATCTACCGACTGATCGCCAAGATGCCGACCCTGGCGGCGCTCGCGTATCGCCACTCGCTCGGACTGCCGTACAACTACCCGGACAACGACCTGTCATTTGCCGGGAACTTCCTGAACATGATGTTCAAGATGGTCGAGCTGAAATACGATCCGGTACCGGAGATCGAGCACGCGCTCGACGTGTTGTTCATTCTCCACGCCGACCACGAACAGAACTGCTCCACGAACGCGATGCGCGCAGTGGGTTCATCGCATCCCGACCCGTACTCGACGACAGCAGCCGCGATCGCGGCGCTCTACGGTCCGCTCCACGGTGGTGCCAATGAGGCGGTCATCCGCATGATCGAGCGCCTCGGATCGGTCGACCGCGTGCCACAGTTCATCGCCGGTGTGAAGGCCGGCAAAGAGCGGCTGATGGGGTTCGGTCACCGGATCTACAAGAACTACGATCCGCGCGCCAAGGTGATCAAGAAGATGGCGGATCAGGTCCTCGGCGTCACTGGGTCCTCGCCACTGCTCGACGTGGCTCGCGAGTTGGAGAAGATCGCGCTCGAGGACGAGTACTTCGTCTCCCGCAAGCTGTACCCGAACGTCGACTTCTACAGCGGGTTCATCTACCAGGCGCTGGGCATTCCCGTGTCGATGTTCCCGGTCCTGTTTGCGATGAGCCGAACAGCGGGGTGGTTGTCGCAATGGGAGGAGTCGCTGCTCGACAAGGAGCAGAAGATCGCCCGGCCGCGACAGATCTACGTCGGCGAACCGCGGCGCGACTATGTGCCTCTGGAGCAGCGAGCCTAGGTCACCGATAGATCAACACGCCGGCCACCGCGCCGAGTGCCACCACGACAATATTGGGAACCCGACGGCTCAACACCATGACGAACGCAACCGCGGCGATGACAGCCGTCCAGTTGTCGAATCCGCTGCCCTGCAACACCTGCGCCAGGACAAGCGGGGAGACCCCGATCACCGCGAGTCCGATACCTCGGACGAATCCCTCGACACCGGGCAATGAGCCGAACCGCCGGTACAGCGCGTCGATCGGCAGCACGAGCATCGGCGGAATCGTGGCGGCACACAGCGCGACGATGGCCCCAAGCGGTCCGGCCACGATATAGCCGAGGCTGACGATCCACAGCCCGTTGGGCCCAGGCGTCAATTGACCGACGACCAGCGCTCCTGCGAACTGTGAGTCGGTGGCCCATCCTTGACCGATCAGATCGGCGTGCAAGCTCGGCAGTGAGGCGATGCCGTTGTTCGAGATGACCTGAGCCTTGAGCACGAAGAGAAAGAGCAGCACGTAACTGACTCGGCTCATGCGAGCCGCGCCCGTAGCAGTGAACACAACGCGAAGATCACGGCCGAAGGCAGGAGCAGCGCAAGCACCGGTGGATTGACCACTACAAAGACGATCGCGTCGGTGAAGATCAACACAATGGCGAGGACCAGCATGCCGAGGCCCTTCTCGAAGCTCGCCGCGAGCAGGGGGCGAGCATTGAAGATGACATTCGCTATGGCCAGTCCAAGCACCGCCGCCACGACCCCGTGCAATGCCGACTTGGTGAGCGGATATTCGTCAAGCCGAAGATACACGATGGTGATTGCGACCGTGATCAGGCCGCTCGGAACCAGGAGTCCCAGCAATGCCGCGACGGCCCCGGCCGCACGTGAGAATCGATAGCCGATCAGGGCAGCGAGGGCGATGAGACTCATGCCTGGGCCGATCTGACAGACCGCCCAGGCTTCCGCGAATTCGAGTGGGGACATCCAACCGCCCTGCTCGACGACAGCGCGATACACGTTGAGTCGTGTGCCCTGGCCACCACCAAAGCTCGCCGTGCCGATGCGCAGCCAGATGAGGAGTTGCGTCCGGACGGGCGGCGGAGCCTTGACGACGTCTCCTGCCGGGGTGACACGCCCGGTAGCCTGCGTCGGACTCACGTTTCGCCACCAATCGCATGCCGGGACCGGCGGGGTGACGCGCGATCAGCGCGTTGCACGGCGGCGGGGTCGATATCATGGTGCCGTGCCGTACTGCCCTCGCCGCCATGCCCGAACCCGCGGCACCGCCTAATCGACATGAACGTCGCTGTCCTCGATGACTATCAGGCGGTCGCGCACTCCATCGTCGATTGGAGTGTCCTCGGTGATGACGTGGGCGTCGACTTCTTCGTGGAGCACCTTGACGAAGAGGCGCTCGTCGAACGGATCTCCGGGTACGAGATCGTTGTGGCGATGCGCGAGCGAACCGCGTTTCCGGCTCGAGTCCTGCAGCGACTTCCCAACCTTCGTCTCCTTGTGACCACGGGGATGCGCAATGCCGCCATCGACCTTGGCGCGGCCCGTGAAGCGGGGGTGATCGTCTGTGGCACCGGGGGACTGACGTGGTCGACGGCCGAATTGACCTGGGGACTGATCATCGCCGCGTTCCGCAACCTCATCGTGGAGCACGCGTCGATGCGGGCGGGCGGGTGGCAGCGCACGGTCGGAACCGACCTGGCTGGGCGTACGCTCGGACTCGTGGGTCTGGGACATCTGGGAGTGCGAGTTGCACGGTATGGACACGCGTTCGAGATGCGCGTTGTCGCGTGGAGTCCCAACCTCACCGTGGAGCGAGCCGCCGAGCACGGTGTCACCTCTCTCCCGCGCGACGAATTCTTCGAGCAGGCGGATGTCATCTCGATCCACATGGTGCTCGGAAAGCGGACTCGCGGTCTCATCACCGAGGCGGATCTTCGCAGGATGAAGCCGGCCAGCTACCTCGTCAACACGTCGCGTGGTCCATTGGTCGAGCAGGAGGGGCTGCTGCGTGCGCTCCGCGAGGGTTGGATCGCCGGAGCGGCGATCGACGTCTACGACACCGAGCCACTGCCCCAAGGACACGAACTCCGCCGCCTCGACAACGTCATCCTGACCCCGCACATCGGATACGTGACCCGCGACACCTACGGTCACTTCTTTGCCGGCGTTGTCGAGGACATACAGGCATTTCTCGCCGCCGCCCCGATCAGGCTGCTCACGTAACGGACGCGGCCGCGTGTCCTCTGCCGGCAACACGGCCGAAGCGCTTTCAGGCTGAGCGTCCGAGTGCCTCGACAACCGCACCCGCCACCTCTGCGGTCCCGACCGCGCTCGGGTCGTCGCGTTTGGCCTTCATGTCGTAGGTCACGCTGCGTCCCTCGGCGATGACCTGCGCGAGTGCCCGTTCGAGCCGGTCGGCCGCGTCTTGCTCGCCGATGTAGCGCAGCATGAGGACGCCGCTGAACATCATGGCCATCGGATTCGCCTTGTTCTGTCCCGCATATTTCGGCGCGCTGCCGTGGGTGGCCTCGAACATGGCCACACCGTCGCCGAAGTTCGCCCCGGCAGCGATACCGAGGCCGCCGATCATCCCTGCCCCGAGATCGGTGAGGATGTCGCCGTAGAGGTTGGGCATGACCATGACGTCGTACATCTCGGGCTTTTGCACAAGCTGCATCGCCATGTTGTCGACGATGCGATCGTTGAACTCGATCTGCGGGAACTCGTGGCTCACCTCCTCGGCGATGCGCAGCCACAACCCGTCCGTGTATTTCATGATGTTCGCTTTGTGAACAGCCGTGACCATATGACGCCCGTTGTCGATGGCCCACTGGAACGCGAAGCGGAACACACGCCGTGTGCCGAAGATCGAGATGGGCTTGATGCTGATGCCGGCATCGGAGCGGATCTTCCTTCCGTTGAGACGTTCGATATCCGCGATCAGCTCGAGCGTCTCGGGTTCGCCGGCGGCGAACTCGATGCCCGCATAGAGGTCCTCGGTGTTCTCCCGCACCACGACGAGGTCGATGTCCTCGAAGCGACTGCGCACCCCGGGATATGACTTCAGGGGGCGTACCAGGGCAAAGAGGTCGAGCTCGCGGCGCAGCGCGACGTTGACGGACCGGATGCCCGTCCCCAGCGGCGTGGTGAGCGGCCCTTTGAGTGCAACCTTGTTCCGCCGGATGGACTCGACCACCGCCGGGGGCAACGGGTCACCGCCTGCCTCCATGACGGCGAGGCCGGCGTTGTGAACTTCCCACGAGATCTCGACACCGGTCGCATCGATGGCCCGGCATGCCGCGGCGCTCAATTCGGGACCAACCCCGTCGCCCGGAATGATGGTGATTGTGTGTCGCGCCATGCTGTTACGGTCCTCCAGAGTGAGTGGCAGGCAATCGAACGACGGCGCGGATGCGAGGGTTTGTCCCGCTCAGCGCCTGTCAACACGCATTGGATGTGTCTCGCGCGGCTGTGCCGGGACCACGAACCAAGTCATCGACCGGTGGCGAGCCTGGCGTCGAGCGCTTCGTAGGCCGGGTAGTTCAGGGTCGCCTCCATGTCCTCTCGAGTGAACAGGCGGTCGAGCAGCGAGGTCGTGGTGCCGGTATCGCGGATGGCGGTGTATGCATCCATCTGGGCACGTGCGGCGAGGCGCATCGATGTCGTGGGCCAGATCACCATCTTGTAGCCCATCTCCTCGATCTCGGCAGCGGTGAAGGCGGGCGTCTGCCCGAATTCCGTGAGATTCGCAAGCAGGGGTGCATCAACACGCGATGCGAACTCGCGGAACATGGACTCACTCGTCAGGGCTTCGGGAAAGATCGCATCGGCGCCTGCGTCGAGGTAGCGGAGACTGCGAGCGATGGCTCCGTCGAGTCCCTCACTCTCGAGCGCATCGGTACGAGCGACGACGAGCATGTCGCGCCTCGCCATCACGGCTGCCCTGATCCGGATCACCATGTCCTCTGGAGTCGCCATGCGCTTGTCGCGCAGATGGCCGCACTTCTTCGGCAGGATCTGGTCTTCGATGTGCACTGCTGCAGCGCCGGCATCCTCGAAGGCGCGAACCATGTAGGCGACGTTGAGCGCTTCGCCGTGCCCGGTGTCACCGTCCACGAGAACCGGCAGACTTGTGGCGCGGACAACCTGCCGGATGAAGAAGCACACGTCGTCGATGGTGATCACGCCGACGTCGGGCAACCCCATCGACGCCGACATTGCGGCGCCCGACAGATACAGGGCGTCGAAGCCGGCATTCCTTGCCTGAATGGCGGCGAGGCCGTTGTGCGCACCCGGCATGAGCACGGCGCCGTGGCGCTCCAGCAACTGCCGCAAGCGGAGACCCAGCGAGCCCGTGGGCGTGACGAGACCGATCGAGTCGACCATGGGTCATATATCATATATAAATTCGAGTCCTGAGCTTCGTCCCCGACGCCTCGGACTCATTGCGGCCGCCGATATCCATCGGGGCATCAGCAGAGGGGTGATCTGAGGCATGCAGCGGATCGCAGTCATCGCCGGAGACGGGATCGGCAGAGAGGTCGTGCCTGCCGGGATGCGCGTGCTCTCGAGCGTGTGTGACCTCGATTTTCACGAGCTCGACTGGGGATCTGATCTCTACCTGCGGACCGGCGCGATGATGCCTGACGACGGCCTCGAAGTGCTCGATGACTTCGCCGCCATCTACCTGGGTGCCGTCGGGGTCCCCGAAATCCCTGATCACGTGACGCTGTGGGGACTGCTGCTGCCGATTCGCAAAGCATTCGAGCTGTATGTCAATGTCCGACCTGTCAACCTGCTTCGCGGAGTGCGAGGGCCGCTGGCGGATCGCGGCCCCGAGGACATCGACATGCTCTTCATCCGTGAGAACACGGAGGGCGAGTACTCGGGCGCCGGCGGACGCGTCCACACCGGCACATCGCTGGAAGTCGCCGTCGAGGTGCCTGTGTTCACGCGAGCCGCCATCGATCGGACCGTGCGGTACGCGTTCGACCGTGCGCGCGAGCGTTCCGGCTCGCTCACCAGCGTGACCAAGTCCAACGCGAGCCGGTACACCTACGTTCTCTGGGACCAGGTCGTCGAGGAGGTGCACCAGGAATATGCGGACGTCGTCCTGGACCGCGTCCTCGTGGACGCGATGGCGGCGCGCATGGTGCTCCGACCCGACGCCGTCGACGTCGTGGTGGGCTCGAACCTGTTCGCCGACATCCTCACCGATCTCGGTGCGGCGCTGCAGGGGGGGCTCGGGCTCGCCGCAAGCGGGAACATCGACCCGAGTGGCCGCCATCCCTCGCTGTTCGAGCCCGTCCACGGGTCGGCGCCGGACATCGCCGGACAGGGAGTAGCCAATCCGATGGGCGCCATCCTCAGCGGGGCCATGATGCTCCGTCACCTCGGCGAGGTGAATGCCGCGCAGCGCGTCGAGGCTGCCGTCGCGCTCGTCATCGAACGCGGTGAGACGCTCACGCCGGATCTCGGCGGCAGGGCCGGCACCTCCGAGGTCACCGAGGCCGTGATCGCCGCCCTCCCCACCTGAGCCATCGTCCGCCTGCGACAGGCGAGCGCGCTAGCCGCCGGCGACCCGGGTGCAGATCGCGCGGATCTCGTCGTCGGTCAGGGAGCGGCGACGCACGGTGGCGTCATCGACGATCTCCTGCCAGATGAGGGGAATCTTCTCCCGATCGACCTTGACTCCCAGCTGGTCCAGCTTGTCCTGGACCGTCCACATACCGCTGGTCCCGTTGACGATCCACTCCTTCTCGGCGCCGACGAGTGAAGGCTCGTAGGCCCAATGGAGGAGGGGCTCAACCTTGAGTTCCTGGACGACGATCTCCGTGCCGCCCCAGTTGTGCGCGCCGCGACCTGTGACGGCATGTGCGGCAGCGAGCTGCACACCGCTGATGTCCTCGACAAGCCGCGCGAGCGAATTCATCTGTTCGAGGTGAATGCCGGTGTGCACCCCATACAGCACCTCGAGGGCCGTCGCCATCTGTGCGAGATCCACCTGACCGGCCGTCGCCGAGATTCCATTGACGGACACCTCGGTGACCTCGGCGCCGGCGTGCACAGCGGCGAGCGCGCACGCCACTCCCAGCCCGAACGCATTTCGGATATACGTGCCGATTCGACATCCGGGTGCGTACCGGCGAACCATCGACACGATGTGATTCCAGCCCTCGGGAGCTATCCCTGCGGCACCGTCCGAGAGCCAGATCTCGTCGACGCCCGCAGCATGCATGGCGGTGCAGTAGCGCTCGAGGTGGTTGTCGTCCACAAGGGTGAGGAGATTGATGCCGGTGCTTGCGCGCAGGCCGTGTGACCGGATGCGGGCGATCAGCTGGATCCCGCGTTCGATCTCCTGGTCGAGCGTCGTGGGCACGCCCAGCGTGCGCCAGTCACCTCCCGCCCAGGAGGTGCGATATGCCTCGGACCAGTAGATCGGCGTCGCCTCCGGCAGCGCCGGCATCCAGAACTCGGCGAGCGTCACGCCCACCTCGGCGGCGATGTCGACCATCGCTTCGGTCTGGGTAGCGCCCATCTTGATGCCGAGATCTGGCCGTATTGATTTGAGATGGGTCACCTCATCACGCAACGCCGCGGGGGACATGCCCCAGCCATGCGCGGACACCTCGATCTCGGGAACGCCCGCTTCGAGGAGCGCCTCGCCGATGCGCCGGCGTTGCGCGCGGTCCACCGTGACGCCTGGCGCCTGCTCGATGACCCGCAACGTGATGTCGCGCAATGTCGTCGAGTGGGGATAGTGATCCGGGAATCGAGCCCCCAGGACCGACGCATCCCGGTTGTACGGACTCACCGCCCAACGGCCGGGTTCGAAGCTCCCCGGATGCCGCCTGCGCGCGAATGCCTCCTGGATGCGTCGAACCTCGTCAGGCGTCAGATGCGGCGACTGTCCGGCCACGGACTCTCCTCCTATCGTGGTGCGCACGGGTACGACGGACGATCCTCAGCCGCCATCGAGCGCAGCGAGGATGGCTCTCGTAATGCCCTCGGTGGTGGCGGTCCCGCCGAGGTCGGGCGTCCGCGTCTCGCCGGATGCGAGCGTTGTCGCAATCGCCGAGTCGACATCGTCCGCGGCGGCGACAAGGTCGGGCTGTCCGTGCACTCTGCTGAGCCAGCGCAGCAGCAGCGATCCGGAAAGGATCTCGGCGATGGGATTGGCGATGCCCTTACCGGCGATGTCGGGGGCGGATCCGTGCACCGCCTGCGCCATGGCGTGGTCGTCACCAATGTTCAACCCTGGTGCGAGACCCAGGCCACCGACCAGTCCGGCCGCCTCGTCGGACAGGATGTCGCCGAACATGTTCGTGGTCACCACCACGTCGGTCACCTCGGGGCGCAGGATGAGACGCATCGCGAAGGCATCGACGAGAAAATCATCGAACGCGATGTCCGGGTTCTCTGCCGCGACATCGCGGCAGCACTCGAGGAAGAGACCGTCTCCGCGTCGGAGCACGTTGGCTTTGTGCACGCACGTGACCTTGCGCAGCCCGTCACGCTCGCGAGCAAGTGCGAACGCCTGACGCGCGACCCTCATGCTCGCGCGCCTCGTGACCAGGCGCACCGAGATCACCGTGTCCAGGTCGGGGCGGAGCTCGCCGTTGCCGTCGAGCATATTGCGATCGGCGTAGAAGCCCTCAGTGTTCTCCCGGACGATCACCACATTCATATCGGGGTGCACGCATTCGACGCCGGGCCAGCCGCGCGCCGGGCGTACGTTCGAGTACAGCTCGAAGTTCTTGCGCAGGTAGCCGCTCGGGTTCACATAGCGAGCGTCGCCCATGGGGTAGTCACGATGAGAGACGGGCCCAAGAATCCACCCCGGGATATCCGGAAGCGCCTCCCGCGTCCGGATCGGCAGCGTGCTCCCCTCGCTGTCCACCGCGGCGATCCCGGCGGGCAGCGGCACCCACTCGATGTCGACGGCGCGCTGCTTCGCGGCTCGGTCGAGAATGCGGGTCGTCGACCGGACGATCTCAGGGCCGATGTCATCGCCCTCCATCACGGCGATCCTCACCGGGGAGGAACTCTCGCCGGTCATCCGCGTTGCGCCAGCGCCGGCACGACGCGACGAGAGTTGGTCACCGCCATAGTGCGCACCTCGCTCTCGGTGAAGCCCGCATCGAGAAACCGATCGGCCATGAGCGCCATCCCATCTTCAACCGGCGGATTGTGAGGCTGGCCGAGATCGCTGGAGAACAGTGAGTGTTCAGTCCCAGCGGCGCGCACATTCGCGAACAGCGCCTCCCAGCTGATGCGCCCGCCATGCGGCGTTCCGAAGCATCGCTCGAGAAGACACCCGCGGTCGCCGAGCTCGCGCTGCTGCTCGGGTGCAAGGTGTTGCGAAGGGAAATCAGGGTGGGTGATGACGATTCGCTCCACGCGGGCCTCCTGTGCCGCGGTGACCACGGCAAGAATTTCCTCACCGCCGAGATGCCCCGTGCAGAGCACGAGGTCGTACTCTGCGACGAGCTCGAGGACGGTGTGGACCTCGGGGAGAACCTTTCCATCGGAATCGACCATCCTGATCGGCGGCGGGCTGATTCCCTTCGCTTGCAGGGCATTCTTGAGCTTGAGCCAGCCCGGAGGGCTTCCCTGGCCGGCCGCTTCGGCGGCGTGCGCCTCGTTGATGGAATCGAATGTCGGGAGCCACACGAACCTCCCGCCGGCACGTGCACAGATCTCTACCGCAACCGGGTTCACACCGCCCACCGGCCAGTTCAATGTGACCGCTCCGATCACCTCGACAGTGGACCCGGCCTGCACGAGCGCGGCACGCTCCGCGGTCATCGTGTAGTGGGATTTGAGCACGAAACCGCCCAGCCCGAGGTCACTGAACCGGGCCGCCAGGCTGATGTCATCGATGCGACGCGGCAGCACATCGGGAAGCACGTGAACGTGGAGGTCGTACGCGCCCTGGAGTAGTTCTCGTGCTCGGTTTGACGGGACCGGATGTGACTGCGCCTCCGGCTCACCGGCCATCGGCCGAGGCCTTCGATGCGGCAATGCCGTCGCCCACGGCACCGGCGCGTGGCACCGTCAGCGCCATGAGAGCGCGGACATCGGCCGCGTCCCAGGCACCCTCGAGCGCCGTCAGCAATTCGTCCGTCTGCTCGTCGCCAAGGCTCGGACGGACATTGCCGCGAAACTTGCGCCGATGGTCCGTCGGCAGCATGGGATTCAGCCTGGTGCCGCGCTGGGCCGGCACGTCTTCTTCAAAGACTCTGCCGTCTACCGTCGTCACGCGAACGCGAGCGGGGAAGGTGTCCGGAGCCATCGATGGATCCGCGTGGCAATACACGCGCGCAGCGAAATCGCGGATCTCCTGGTTGGCGAGCGTGATCTCGTTGTAATCGTCGACCTCCACCGAGCCGAGCACGGCAAGCATGGCCACGGAGTACTGAAGGCTGAACTTCATGTGATACAGCGAGCGAGGGTTCAGCTTTGCTTCACGGGGTTCGCAGACGAGCGGGATGCAGATCGGCGGCACGTAGCAGTCGATCCGGTCGACATCGCTGGTGGACAAGCCCTCGCGCCCAAGGATGGCCATGGTGCCGTCCATCGAGGCGTGGTTCCACACGCCGTTGGGCCAGGGCTTGTAAGTCGTGTCCGGCAGGATCCACCGCACACCGAGACCGTCCGTGATCTGATCGAACTGAAAGGTCTGCTCGTCACCGTGCAGGAGCGCATTGAAGAAGCCGAACTTCCCCTCGATCACCTCATGCGGGCCGGTGAAACCCTCGGCCGCGAGCTGCGCACACGTGATGCCGCCCTGCACTCCCCATCCGGGATGGAGCTGCTTGACCCAGCTTCCGTCAATCAGCGTCTGCATGAGGCCGGACGACCTGCTGCCGGCCATCCCGAGCGCATTGGTCGTGGCCTCCTCGTTGAGGCCCATGAGCTTCGCGGCGATCGCGGCCGCGGCGAACGGGCCGGCGACGCCGGTGCCATGGAGTCCGCGATGGTGAAACTGGTGAGGCGGCGCTCCGGTGTTGATGCGCAACGCGAGCTCAGCCCCCGTCGCCATCGCCACCAGGCATTGGGCTCCGGTGGCGCCGACAGCCTCGGCTGCCGCGAGAGCTGCCGGGACGGCGACGGAGCTGATGTGGACGGCGGCGACGCCATGCATGTCGTCGTAGTCGGCACCGTGGCCCACAGCACCATTCACCCAACCCGCGAGCGGAGCGGGGAATCGGCTCCCGAACACCATGCTCGTGGATTCCGGCGTGCCACCTGACTTCATTGCGACTCTGTGGATGATGCCGGCGGACGCCGAGCGTGATCCAGCTATGCACACGCCGACCTGGTCGACGAGTCGCCAGCGCACATCGTCGGCGACGTCCGCGGGAAGGTCAGTGGCACCGACACCGACCGACCAGCGTGCGAGCTCTTCGGAGATGGTGCTCGTTGGTCGCGGAACCCCGTTCGAGGGAGATGCGTCTTGGCTCACCGGCAATATATCCTATATTAAACGTTGCGGCGATTGCGCCCCGGAAGTATGCCGGTCGTACCATGTCACAGCTGTCGGGACGGAGGCTGTATGAGCCAGGAGGCAACGAACGCGAGACTACAACGAGTGGAGGACGGCCCCGTGACTGATGCCACCGAGCACGCCGCTGTATTCATCAGCAGGACGCGCCTTGCCGACGTGCCACCCACGGCGCTTGCAGCGGCGAAGCATTCCATGCTCGACGGGTTCGGTCTCGCTGTCGCAGGATCGCGGACGGAGGCTGCGCAGATTGCTCGAGACGAGGTGGGCTCATATCGGTGCGCAACTACTGACGCGGCAGCCCTGGGAACGACGCTGCGCGTGCCCCCCCGATTTGCCGCGTTCCTCAACGGTCTGGCGATTCATGCGGATGACTACGACGACACACAACTCGCCACCCTGCCCGATCGCGTGTATGGCCTCTTGACGCACCCAACCGCTCCCGTGTTGCCGACGGCGCTTGCGCTCGGAGAGGCGGGTGGAAGAACCGGCGCCGAGGTACTGCTCGCCTACGTGGTCGGAGTCGAGGTTGAAACCAAGGTCTCCGAAGCGATCAACCCGCGTCACTACGACGACGGCTTCCATTCGACCGGGACCGTCGGCACGATCGGATCAGGCGCCGCGGCCGCCTCCATCCTGGGGTTGAGCCCCGACGCCACGAGGGCCGCGCTGAGCATCGCGGCGTCACAGGCGGCGGGTCTTCGCGAGAACTTCGGCACGATGACCAAGCCGTTCCACGCCGGCCGGGCGGCGGAGAGCGGTCTGCTCGCCGCGTCGATGGCACAGCGTGGGTTCACTGCTGCGAACAACATCCTCGAGTCACGACGGGGCTTCTTCAGCGCCGCGGGAGGAGGGTACGAGCCATCAGCATTCACTCCCGGCGCGCCCTGGACGTTCGATACCCCGGGTGTTTCGATCAAGCCGCATCCGTCGGGCTCGCTGACGCATCCGGCGATGTTCGCGCTCATGGAGCTCCTCAAGAAGCACGACATTCAGGCTGCCGACATCGAGGAGGTTTCGGTCGGGACCAACCGCCACATGCCCAACGCGCTGATCCACCATGACCCGCACGATCACCTGGCGGCGAAGTTCAGCATGGAGTTCTGCATGGCCATCCTGTGCATCGCGCGGCGTGCAGGCCTGGCAGAGTTCACAGATGCGGTCGTGATGCGGAACGACGTCAGGGAGATGACGCGGCGCGTCAGGTTCGAGGTCGATCCCGAGGCCGAAGGCGCCGGTTACAACAACATGACGAGCATCGTGCGGATTCGCCTGCGCAACGGCACGGCATACGAGGGGAGAGCTGCCTTCGGGAAGGGAAGCCCGCAGAACCCCATGTCTGAGGCCGAGGTCCGTGAGAAGTTCATGGAATGCATCGAGGCTGGTGGGATCGGCGCCGAGGCGGGGTCGCGTGCCGCCGACCTGATCCTCGACATCGAGCATCAGAGTGATGTCCGACAGGTGATCAGCCTGCTTACCAGCGCTCGGGGCTCAACGCCCTAGTCACGTCCGCCGGCGCTGCACCGCTCCTGATCAGGTTCGTGACGGCATCCTCGGCGCGCTCCGCAGCCTCGCAGTGGGCGATCACTGCGTCCACGCTTTCGAACGGGACGACACACACGCCACTGTCGTCGGCAGCGATGAGGTCACCAGGGCGTACCTGAGCGCCGCAGATGGCGACCGTGCCGTTGATCTCGACGGCTTCGACTCGATGGCGGCCGGTGATCGGCGTGCGGCCACGGCTCCATACGTGCGGACCTGTGGTGCGTATCGACGCGATGTCGCGCACCCCACCGTCGACGATGCAGCCGGCGATGCCGAGGCGAACGGCCCAGAGCGCAGAGAGGTTGCCCATCACCGATGTCCCGGCGGCTCCGCCGACATCGAACACCGCCACGTCGCCGGCCTGACCCACACCGTAGAGATCACGGTCGGCGAGCAGCGGGCGGCTGTCGCGCGCGTAGTGCGCGCCGGGAGTACCACCGCGGCCGGCGTATCGAATCGTCACGGCAGGCCCGCAGATACGCTGACCCGGTGCGAGCGGGACGAGGACATGCCCAGGGATCGCCGATCCAACGCCGAGCGCATCCATCGCGTCCGACACGGTCGACGTCAGGTCGGTGATCCGACTGAATCGGGCGATGACCTCGGGCGCCGGCCGTGCAATACGCACCGTGCGAATGCGACTCTCGTCGATCAGCCCGAGCAGCCGGTCGCGAACCGCATCCAACTCTTCAGGCGTTGCCATGCACACCCCACAGTGCTGACGGCGCTGCTGTGCATGCCGCTGTCAACAGTTCGAGTGCGGCGATGTCGGGCGCCGTGGGCATCTTCATGACGTCATCGAGAAGACGCCGCACGGAGGTGCCGTCGTACTCGCCGGAAGCGTTGTCGCGAAATTTCGCGATCACGTCGTCGCGTGTCAACGGCTCGGAACGGCTTCCGCGTGGCGCCGCCACGGTGATCGCGCGCTCACGTCCATCTGCCGTCAGCACGCTGATGCGAGCGGCCAGCGCCGGTGCCGCCGGGTCGGTACGCACATCCACCCTGTTCACCCACGACTCGAACAACCCGGCGTCGTCGGCCAGACGCTGCTGCGTTGCGGTGCTGAAGGTATCGACATTCACCCGTCCATCCGTCATGGCGGCGAGCGCACAGTAGCGAAGACTGAACTTGGCGTTCTCGGCGCCGAGCGACGTCTTGTCAGCGATCTGCGCCGCCAGGGGGTGGACTTCAACGCTCATGCGCTTGACGTCGGCAGCCCCATGGAGATCCAACGCCCTGCGCAGCGAGAGCGTTCCGTCGATGGTGGAGTGGGTGAGGAAGCACGACGGATATGGCTTGATGGCGACCAGTCCTGCCGCTCCGGCGCATTCGTCGCCCCAGCGCACCGTGGTCGGTGCATCGACTCCGAGCCACAGTGCCAGCACTCCCTGATCGCCGAACGCCGCACCACGCGGTGCGTTCAACCCGGCCGCCACGAACGTTGCGGCGCGGACGCCGATCTCTGAAGCTCGCGCCGCCTGGAGTGGCTTGCCGTCACTGCCGAACGCTGCCCCGAGTCCGGCGGCCAGCAACGCTGCAGCTTCCACGGCGTCGGCGGTCATGTCAGCGTCATGGGTCAGCAGCCAGCCGCAGGCGGCGGCCGAACCGAGGCCACCGAGGATCGCAGTGGAATGTGCTCCGGCGGTGTTGAGCGCCGGACCGCAGGCCGAGGCGACGTCGACGAATCGAATGCCGAGGTCGTATGCATCGAGCAGGTCACGGCCGCTGCGCCGGTGTGCTCGTCCCAGTGCCAGCAAGCCTGGGAGCAATGCCGTGGCGGTGTGGCAGAGCGAAGGCTCATGCGTATCGTCGAAGTCGAGAGCGTGCATCTGCATGCCGTGCAGCCAGGCGGCATCCCATGGCGTTGCAGCGGAGCCGAAGACGCTCGCGGCAACGCGCCCGGCGTGCGCGGCTCTTCCCGCGACCGCCACCCCGACGCCGTCGAGCATGAGATCGAGCAACCGTGGAATCCGGTCGTCGGCGCCCGTCGTGGCGAAGAGACGGATCTGATCGACGAGGGCGTCATGCCGATCGCCGCCGGTCATGACGTCTCGAGAGTCGAGCGTCGGCACGTCAACGTTGGTCATGAGCTCCTCCGCGATTCCGCCGGCACCTACGCCGGGTTCCCGTCTTCTGCAACGGCACGCTCGCTCACCGACAAAGCGCGCGCCGACCGCCGGATGTGTCTGCGCACCGACCTCGCCGCCGCGGGGATGTCACCCGCCATGACGTTGCGCAGGATCTCCGCATGCTCGTCGACGGCATGGACGCGATTATCAGCACGGGCGGCATTGACCTCGCGATACAGCAGCATGCGATCCCAGAGGGTATTGAGCATCTGCAGCAGCAACGGAGAATCGGACGGCGCGTATAACGTGAAGTGGAACTGGCGATTCACCTCGCTCCACGCCAGCGCCTGGCCTTCGAGCGGCATCATCGCCATCCGCCGATTGAGCTCGGCGGCTTTCTCGAGATGACTCACCTCAAAGTGCGGACCGGCGAGGCGAAGCGCGAGCTCCTCCAAGCGTTCTCGGATGCGATTGATCTCCGTGATCTGTGGAAGCGAAAGCTTGGCGACGAACGCACCGCGGCGCGGGAGGATCTCCACGAGGCCCTCCGCTTCCAGCTGACGCAGGCTCTCGCGGACCGGAATGATGCTGACTCCGAGGCGTTCGGCGAGAACCTGCTGATCGAGCCGCGAACCGAGATCGAACGTCCCGTCGAGAATCCACGCTCGGATCTCATTGCTCACGTAGTCGCCGGCCGTCTCCGGTGGACGGCGTTGGTGCTTGCGGCCGCGCCCATCCGGCGACATGCGTGACGGGTTCGACGCGGCCGCTTTAGCAGGCATGGTTATTCATGATGCGTTCCTCCGCTCCTGAAGCCCCTCTCAGCCGATACTGACGCCCAATCATACGGTACGGAGAACGGATCCTCTCGACTCATATGACGCCCTCGGCAGTCAATTGTGCGAGCTCGCCGTCAGTCATGCCGAGCCAGTCCGAGTACACCTCGCGCGTATGCTCGCCGAGGCGCGGGCCCGCATGGCGGATGCCACCGGGGGTGCGCGAGAGCTTCGGCACGACGTTCTGCATCCGTACCGAACCCAGGTCCTGATCGTCCACCGCGACGATGCTCTCGCGATCGCGAAAGTGGTCGTCCTCGAAGACGCCACGCACATCGTAGATCGGCGCGACAGCTGCGCCGGCATCGTTCAAGGTGGCGAGCACATCGGCGGTCGGATGGGTGCTGATCCAGTCAGCGAACACCGCATCCAGCGTGTCGGAGTTCTCCGTCCGCGTCTGGTTGTTGACATAGCGAACGTCGGTGATGAGCTCGGGGCGACCGATCGCGTTACAGGCTCTCACGAAGACGCTCTGCGTGCTGCAGGACATCGCGACCCAGTCACCGTCCTGTGTCTTGAACGCGTTGCGAGGCGACGCAAACGGAAGCCGCGAGCCCAGCCGTCCGGCGACGATGCCCAGCTGATCGAAGTCAACGAAGTGGTGCCCGAGCATCGTGAGCATCGGCTCGTAAATGCCGAGGTCGATTGCTTGGCCCCTGCCACTCACCGTGTCACGCTCGTGCAGTGCCACCATGACCGCGAAGGCGCCGCAGAGACCGGTCACCGCGTCGGCGAGCCCGAACGACGGCAGGGTTGGTGGCCCATCGGGCTGCCCGGTGACATGCGCGTAGCCACTCATCGCTTCGGCCAGCGTTCCGAATCCGGCGCGCGAACTGTAGCGCCCGGTCTTCCCGAACGCAGAGATGCTCAGCATCACCAGTCGTGGATTGAGCTCCTGCAGGGTGTCGTAGGCAAGTCCCCATCGCTCGAGCGTTCCGGGTCTGAAGTTCTCGACCAGTACGTCGGCCTTGGCGACCATTCGCCGCAGCATTTCCTGCCCCTGTGGCTTGTGCAGGTCGAGCGTGACCGATCGCTTGTTGCGAGCGACCATCTTCCAGAAGAGGGGCACACCGTTCTTCAGGCTGCCCCATCCGCGCATCATATCGCCGTCCGGATGCTCGATCTTGATGACGTCAGCTCCAAAGTCGCCGAGCCACATCGCGGTCATCGGCGCAGCCATGAACGATGCGATGTCCAGGACCCTGACGTTGGCGAGAGGTGGGAGCTCGGGAACCGCTGTCATGTCGTCCCAACGGGCTGACGGAGGTCGCCTGCCTCGGCCGTTGTGATGAGTCCGAGTTCTTCCGCTCGCTGCGGGGCGATGTATCCCCATGCGGCCGCGCGACGAAGCTGCCTGCGCACGTGCCGGTCGGTGCCGATGTCGAGCAATTCTCCCCGGTTGCCCGCGACCGCGCCCTTATCGTCAGCGCCGGCGCGACGAAACGTCTCGAGCTCGGCCACGAGCGCGTCGACGACCGACGGAGAGAAAGCGGCTCGGAATGCCAATTCGGTGGAAAGGAGTTGGAGTGGGTGCCCCGCCCAGCGTCCACTCATGCCGACGTCGATGGAATGCTGCGCATCCTCAAAGTTCGCGACCATGCGATCGAGCACGAGGGCGTGGTTTTCCTCGGGACTCAGGCCGGCAAGGCCCACCGGGAAGTCGAGTGTCATCCCGTCGATCGCGGGGACTCCCACCGCACCGGCGACCGAAACGATGATCATCCGTGCCCACTCGCAGATGGGATGGCGATACCGGACCTGTGGCAGTCCAAGATCAGCGCTGAGATCCACGGTGCCGAGGATGATCCCCGCCAGCCGGTCGCGTCCCGCGATCGCGAGCTGCGGCAGATTGAGCACACCCCAGCCGGTCTCGATCTGAAAGCTCACGCGGATCCGATTCCTGCTCAAGCCGAGCTCATTCTCGATCGCCGAGAGCACGGTGTCGAGCCACTCCAACTCGTGGACGTGCCGTATCTTCGGAATCACGATTCCGTCGAGTGGATACGACTCCGAGGGGAGTCCGTCTCCGGCGCGCAGGAGGATGTCGAACAGGTCATCCGCGCACCGCGGGTCTTCGATGCCGGCGGGACGTATGAAACACAGTGTTGACCCACGGTCGACTTCGCGAAGGAGCCTCACGGCATTCGAGCGCGCTTCGTCGATCATGTTCGGCGCCACGCCGTCCTCGAGATCGAGCAGCACCACGGGCGCACCGTGGCCTCCGAGAACTGCGGAGACCACCGACGCGTCCAGCTCCAGACGCCCTGCCAGCTCTTCGACCTGGATGCCATAACGGTCCATCAAGCGTGCGGAGACCGCGTGGGCGTTGGTCAGCGCCTTCTCGGCGAGTGCGAAACCGGAGGCCGGCGCGGTGAGATGCGCCTGCTGCCGCAGGTAGGGGAGAGGAAGCTGCGCGCGCGTCGCGTCGCCGCGGAGCACCGCGTCCTGTTGGGTCGTCCGGAAGTGCGCGAGCAGCCCGCTTCGACCGTCAGCCAAAGTACTGGTCATTCGCTTGTCTCCTCATGGCGGCGCATGCGCGCCCCGCTGCGGCCGGTTTCGCCGGATGGGTCGACGGCGCGACCCGACTCGTCGATCAGCACGCCGTAATCGCGCCACGCAGCATCGGCGCTGATGTAGCCGTCTCGCACGTCGGCGACCACTCGCGATGCGTCTCGGTCGAGGGGATCGCCCCATCCACCACCACCGCCACCGAAGAGCTGAACGCGCGCGTTCGAGCTGAGGCGGATGTCATCGCGCTTCAGCACGAGCTCCCAATCGGCACCGGGATCGGCCTGGATGTACGCGCGATTCGGTCGCCCGGGCAGGCCGCCGTTGAGTCCCCATGGAAGACACTCATGGCGGTCGACGTTGATCTGCATCGATGCCGACGCAGAGAGCAGGCGAAACGTCCTGCGGTAGCCGAGGCCGCCGCGATGCAGCCCGGCGCCCGCGCTGTCGATATCGAGTGCCGATTCCTCGACGAGTATCGGGATCGTCGACTCCTGCAGCTCGACCGGGACGTCCGGGGTATCGCCTTCGTGGAAGCAGACCGTGGCACTCACACCGTCCTCATGGGGCCGGCCGCCATGTCCCCCGGGTACGGGTTCGAAGAAGACGAAGCGACGGTCGTTCAGGTCGCGACCCTGAATGAGGCACATGGGGATGTCGCCGAAGTGTCCAGCCGGAATAGCGTCCGGCAGTGCTGGGCTCAGTGCTTTGAGGATCACGTCCAGCGTGGTGCTCGTGGTTCGCGCCCACCAGCCGCATGCCGCGGGCAGCGTTGCGCTCACAATCTTTCCCGGCGTCACGACGACGCGCAGCGGCCGGAAGTGACCCTCGTTGACGGGTTCGTGCGGCGTCGTCAGGCACTTGAATGCGTTGCGCGCGATCGAGATGGCGCCGGTCAGCCCGGTGTTGATCGATCCACGCGTTTGATCGGCAAATCCCGAGAAGTCGATGGTCATCTCATCGCCGGACACCTCGATGACCACTGGGAGCGCGATGTGCTCGCCGAGCGTGATCCCGTCATCGTCGAGGAAAGCCTCGGCTCGGTAGGTGCCATCCGCGATCTCGCGCACCGCAGCGCGCGCGAGACGTTCGCCGTGGTCGAAGATCGCGACCGCCGCTTCCTCGAATTGAGCACGACCATAGCGTTTGACCACCGCGTCAAGCCTGCGCTCGCCGGTGCGGCAGGCCGCCACCTGAGCTCGCAGGTCGCCGAGAACTTCTTCGGGCATCCGCGTGTTGTCGGCGATCAATCGATGGATGGCCTCCTCCGGCGTGCCCTTGGAGTAGAAGCGCAGCTGACGGATGCGAAGACCTTCCTGGTAGATCTCGGTGAGCCGGTTCGAACGCGAGCCCGGGACTGCGCCGCCCATGTCCACCATGTGTCCGCGCGCAACCGCGAAGCCGACGAGTCCGTCGGAGAAGATCGGCGAATAGGTGGCGACATTGTTGATGTGCGTGCCGATGGTGAACGGGTCGTTGCTGATGTAGACGTCACCGGGTTCGAACGCGTCGATGCCGAGCAGTTCGATCCCATCTCGAACGACGTCCCCCATGTCCGCCAGGAACATCGGGAGCCCCGGGGCGCACGCGAGGATGTTGCCGGCGGGGTCGACGAGCCCGACGCAGACGTCCTGAATCTGATGGATGCTTGGGCTGTACGCGGCGCGCTTGACGTTGCTCATCATCTCGTCCGCGGTGGCGATGAGGCTGTGCCGGATGACTGCGGTGGTCACCGCGTCGACGCGGCTTGCCCTTGTGGTCATGCGGCCGCCCCCAGACGAATGCGCAAGTGGCCGTCATGCAGGACCTGCGCGCGGTCGCGCGCGGGAATCAACACCGTTGTCGCAAGGTCTTCGATGATCGCCGGGCCGTCGACGACCGCCCCCGGGCAGAGTGAGGGGCGGCGATGTACCGCGCAGTCATACCAGTTGCCGTCGTCCATGAGCACCGGGCGCCGCCCGTGAGCGACGGCGCTGGTCGTCAGTGTTTTCCTCTCCGAGCCCGGTGCCGGCTTGGACACCTCGGAGATGGCACTGACGCGGACGGCTCTCACCTCGATGGGTTCCTTCGGTGCGTTGTGCCCGTACCGCTCGGCGTGGGCACGATGGAAGAGATCGGGGAGGTGCTCCGATAGGTTGCTCCCAGCGTGTGCCGGCACGGTGAGCGTCAGTGGATGAAACTGACCCACGTAACGAAGGTCGAGCTTGCGGATGTAGGTCATCCGCGGCGCTTGGTCGCCGACGAACTGATCGGAGACGTACCGAGTTGCTTCAGCTTCGAGCTCTGCGAACTGGGCATTGAGCTCGGCATCGTCGATGCTGTCGAGGCGGCCGAGACGGGTTCGTGCCACATCATGGCGGAGATCGGTGACCAGCATGCCGAAGGCGGCGAACGTCCCGGCTCGCGCGGGCACGATGACCTCCGGGATCTGCAACTCCGCGGCGAGTGACGCGGCGTGCACCGCTCCGGCGCCGCCGTAAGCAACCAGGGTGAAATCGCGTGGATCGCGACCCCGTTCGAGGGTGATCGACCTGATCGCGGACGCCATGATCGTGTTCGCGATTCGCACCACGCCGAGCGCACATTCCGAGCTGTCCATGCCGAACTCGCGGCCGAGACGGCTCAGAGCCTCGACCGCGAGTTGAGCGTCAAGGCGCATCTCGCCACCGAGGAAGTAGTCGGGGTCGATCCTGCCGAGGGCGACATTCGCGTCGGTGATCGTCGGCTCGACGCCACCCAGAGCGTACGAGGCCGGCCCCGGTACCGAGCCGGCGCTCCGCGGACCCACGCACAGCCCGCCGCCGGCATCGACATAGGCGATGCTGCCGCCCCCCGCGCCGACTTCGACGATGTCCAGGAACGGGACCTGCACAGGGAGGCCCTCGAGCCGTCCGCCGATGAAATACTCAGTCGACGCCTCTGGTTCGCCCCGATTGATCACACATGCCTTGGCGCTGGTGCCGCCCATGTCGAATGCGATCGCGTCACCGGTGCCCAGGCCGTCCGCGAGGCGCGCCACCCCCGTCACGCCTGCTGCCGGTCCGGATTCGAGCGTTCGAATTGGTTGCACCACGGCGACGGCTGAGGTCATCACTCCTCCGTTGGACTGGGTGATGAGCAGCGGAGCCGAACAGTCCTGTTCCTCGAGGTGTCGCTTGAGGCGTTCCAGATATCCGGCGACCAGCGGTCCGACATAGGCATTCACCACCACTGTGCACGTCCGCTCGTACTCACCGATCTCGCGTGAGAGCGTGCCGGAGGTCGACACGAACACGTCCGGGCGCAGCGCACGGACCCGCTCTGCCGCAGCGACCTCGTGCGCCGGATCGACATAGGAGTGGAGGAATGAGATGGCAACTGATTCGACGTCGTCCGGCAGATCGTTGATGGCCGCCACGAGGCTTTCCTCGTCGAGCTCCCGGATCTCGTTCCCGTGGGCATCGAGCCGCTCGGAAACCTCGACTCGCAACGTGCGCGGGACGGGGCACATCCGGGCCTTGAAGAAGAGGTTGTACATATCCGGCCGGTTCTTGCGTCCCATCTCCAGGACATCACGGAAGCCCTGCGTGGTCAGCAATGCTGTCGTGACCCCCGTTTGCTGCAGCACCGCGTTGATGGCGATCGTTGACCCATGGATGAACGCAACGGTGCCGGGGAGAGGGATCGCCGCGTGCTCCAGCGCGCGGACCACCCCCTGCACGGGGTCGTCGGGGACAGTGAGCACCTTGCTTTCCGCGATGCTGCCGTCATCCTGGTTCCACGCCACCAGATCGGTGAACGTCCCGCCGATGTCGACAGCGACGCGCCAGGTCACTTAAGGGCAGCCGCCGCTCTCACGGTGTTCCTGAGGGTGCCGATCGTCTCCACCGAGGTTTCCACGATGTCCCCTGGCTTGAGCCAGATCGGGGGAACCCGCGACGCACCGATTCCCGCCGGTGTGCCTGTGAGGATGAGATCGCCAGGATGCAGTGTCGTGACGGCGGACACGTAGGCGATCAGATGCGGGATGGAGAAGATCATGTGATCCGGCGTGTCATCCTGCATCACCTCCCCATTGACCTTGCATGTCACATGGAGTCGCGTCGGGTCGGGGACCTCGTCGGCCGTGACCAGAAATGGTCCGATGGGAAGGAATGTGTCGAAGCTCTTGCCGAGCAGCCACTGCCCCGCGGGTTTCTTCAACTGCCAATCCCTTGCGGTCACGTCGTTGGCGACCAGGTAGCCGCGAACGAAACCCCAGGCGTCCTCCTCGGCGATGTCGCGTCCCTTCCGGCCGATGACCACCGTCAACTCGGACTCATAGTCGATGCGGCGTGGGGCGACCGCGGGAAGCACGATGTCGTCGTGCGGACCGATGATCGATGAGGAGAGCTTCGCGAAGATGATCGGCTCGGTGGGAATCTCGGACTGCGTCTCGGCCGCGTGCTCCGCATAGTTCCGGCCAACGCACAGCACGGCGCGCGGGTTCTCGAGTGGCGGCCCGAGCGACACTTCATCGAGCGAATACCCGGGTCCGCTACGCGCTGCCTCCTCCATGCTGGCGAGCCGGTTGTCACCGTCCCCGAGCAAAGTGGCCAGGTCGGCGCTCGCACCATCACCGACGGCGGGAAAGATCGTGCCGTCAACCACGAACCCGGTCCGCGGTGAGTCACCGTCGCGGCGGAATCTCGCTATCCTCACTTCACATATAATATAGGCGTTCTCGGGACGGTTGTCAGGTCCGGCGCCATCGCTGAGGCGGTGCCACCGGTGGCCTCCCACCCGGGTCACCGAGTGGCTTTGAGTCGTCCTGTCTATGGGTCATCGCCTATATCCTATATTCCTGCTTGACAGAGGGCTGCCTATTTCCTATTCTCCACAACCCTAGGTACCCCCGGCGGTCGTTCCCTGGATCGTGTGTGGGGTTGGGTTGCGACTTGGAGCACATGTTCAGGGCCACGGTCGGATCTAGCCGCCACAGCGCAGTGGGCGGACGAGGGTGACGAATATGGCAATCGCTAGGGTGAGGCCAACACTGGCAACGGGCGCAATCACCTTGGGCGTGCTGGCCTTGGCCGCATGCGGTGGTTCGGGCGGCTCGTCTCCGAGCAGCACAAGTCCGGTCCTTCTCGGCCTGATCGGCCCGCTCACCGGCGCCCGAGCCGACGTTGGTCAGGGAATGGTCACCGGCGCGAAGCTCGCTCTCGACATCATCAACAAGGACGGCGGCGTGCTGGGCGGAAAGGTGAACCTGGACGTTCAGGACGACGCTGCCGACCCCGGTGACGCGGTGCCGGCGGCGCAGAAGGAGATCCAGTCCGACAACGTCGCCGGTATCGTCGGCCCCACGTCGCTCACCGACTCCGTAGTGCTGCCGCTGGCGGTGAAGGCGAACATCCCCAACCTGATGTGGGGAGGCGGGGCGGCTTTCGACGCGATCCCGAACTCGCAATTCTTCCGGATGTCGCCGTCCGATACCGAGCAGGCTGACGCGATGACCGTGTACGCCCACGAGAAGGGCTGGAACAAGGTGGCTCTCGCCATCGGGAATCAGTCTGCCGATCAGTCGCTCGTTCCGGGTATCGTCGCCTCGGCTGCCAAGCTGGGCATGACCATCACCAACCAGGTGACCATCGCCGTCGGGTCGACCTCCTTCCGCAGCGAGATCCAGCAGCTGTTCTCCCAGCAGCCTCAGGCGATCCTCGCGCAGTTCGACATCCCGTCCGCCGGTGTTCTCTTCGGTGAGCTGAAGCAGGAAGGTCTCCTGAGCACGCCGTGGGTGGCGAGCAACCTCTGGTTCGCGAGCGAGTTCACCGCCTCCGTCAGCAATGCGATCGCCTCAGGACCGATCTACATCGCGAACTCGGGCACTGAGAACCAGGGCTACCCCGGCTTCCTCAGCGCCCTCACCCAGTACACGGGCGCGACCCAGCCGAGCAATGGCGAGACCTACATGTACGACGCCGTGAACGTCTGGGCGCTGGGAGCGCAGATCGCGGGGACCACCAGCTCACCAGGGATCGAGCAGGGCATCCTCAAGGCGGCCAACGGGCCCGGCACGCAATGCTTCGACTACACGACCTGTCTTGGTCTGCTCAAGTCCGGCAAGTCCATCAATTACGAAGGGGCGGCAAGTAGCGTCGACTTCGACCAACACCACAACGTGTACGGACCGTTCGACATCCTGCATTACAACGCGGACGGGACCTCGAGCTCCGTCCAGGCGTTGACCCCACAGGCAATCCAGCAAGCGCTCGCCGCGGGATGAGAGGCTTCATGCCTTTCATCCCCGTTGTGAGCAGGCTCATCGTCACCGCTGCGGGAGGACGCACAGATCAGTCAGTTCATTGAGGCCGTCGGATTTGGCCTGGTGACGGCGTCAGTTCTCGCGCTGGCGGCCGTCGCCGTGTCACTCCAGGTCAGCGTGACCAACTTCATCAACTTCGCCTACGGCGACTTCATGACCTTCGGGGCATACATCGCATGGACCGTCGCCCACTCGGGCGTCAACTTCTTCCTGGCCGTGCTGATCGGCGGGATCGCGACGGGCATCCTCGGTGTGGTTTCCAACTTCGTGATCTTCCGGCCGTTCATGCGCCGCCGTGTCCGTCCCGTCACACTTCTCATCGCCGGGGTCGGCCTTTCCTTCATCGTGCAGAACGGAATGACCATCATCTGGGGCACGGAGCCGGTGCGCTTCAATGTCACCCTCGGCAACGCACTCCACATCGGTCCGCTCGTGCTCACACCTGGTGACCTCGTCACCATCGGCGCGGCTGTCGCCCTGTTGGTCCTTCTGCACGCAATGCTCACCTACACGAAGTTCGGCAAGTCGCTCCGCGCAACCTCGAACAACGTGGACCTTGCCAAGGCATGCGGGATCGACAGCGACCGGGTCATCAGCATCACCTGGTTCATCGCGGGCATCCTGACCGCGGTCGCGGGAGTTGGTCTTGTCATGCAGGAGAGCACCCTTGACCCGACCACGGGCTTCAGTGAGCTGTTCGTCATCTTCGGCGCCGTGATCCTTGGTGGAATCGGCCGCCCGTACGGCGCCATGCTCGGCGCCCTCGTCGTGGGTATCCTCACCGAGGTGTCCGGAAGCTACGTCGACTCCGCGTACAAGACATCGATCGCCTTCGGGTTTGTGATCGTGTTGCTCCTCTTCCGGCCACAGGGTCTGTTCTCGGCAGCCGGGAAGACGAGCTGATGCTGTTCTTCCTCACCGACCTGCTCGCCCTCGGCTGCATCGTCAGCATCATGGTGGTGGGCCTCAACCTCCAATACGGCTACACCGGCCTCCTCAACTTCGCCTTCTATATGTACGTCGCGATCGGCGCGTACATCGCCGGTGTCACCACCATGGGGCCTCCGACTCTCCCGGGTATCAGTTATATCTTCGGCTGGACGCTGCCGTGGTACGTCGGCCTGCTCCTCGGTGGCGTCGTCGCCGCTGCGGCCGGCGCGGTCGTCTTCGCTTTCACGGTCCGGCGTCTCCGCAGTGACTACCTGGCGATCGTGACGGTGTCGGCCGCATTCATCGTGTACAACGTCATCAACAGCTTCATACCCCTGTTTGATGGCGCGACCGGCCTGTTCAACGTTCCGGCGATCACCGGCAACCTCAACGTCAGCTCCGAGCAGTACTCACTCATCGTGCTGCTCGTTGCGGCGATCCTCCTCGCGCTGTTTGTCTTCATCTCGATGCGCATCTTCCGATCGCCGTTCGGCCGCCTGCTGCGGGCGATCCGCGAGGATGAGACTGTGACCTCCGCGTTCGGGCATGCGTCCTGGCGTCCTCAGCTCTGGGTGTTCGTCATCGGCTGCTTCATGGCCGGTATCGCCGGCGGACTCTTCATCTTCTACATCACCGCCTGGAGCCCGAGCGCGTTCCTTCCGCTGGAATCGTTCTTCCTCCTAGCCGCCCTGATCATCGGCGGCTCCGGCAACTACTGGGGCGCCGTCTTCGGGGCATTCGTCGTCATTGAGGGCCTGGCCGAGTTGTCACGGTATGCACCCACCTTCGGCAGCCAGGCCGATGCGGGAGCGATCAGGGCGATCATCATCGGGGTCGCACTGATTCTCGTGCTCCGCTACCGGCCTGAAGGCCTTTTCCCCGAGCGGTGGTTGAAGTGGTATCGAACGACGGCGTCGGCCGCACGGAGGCGTGTGCTTCCGGGACGACAGTCGCCGTGACCGAGTCTCTCGCGACAGCAGGCGATGTCATCCTCGATATCCGTGACGTGCAATTCGCATACGGCGGCGTCAAGGCGGTCGACGGCGCAAGCTTCAGCATCGACCGTGGCACGGTGACCGGGCTCATCGGCCCCAACGGCGCGGGGAAGTCCACCCTGATCGAAGTTTTGAGCGGAACCCTGTCGCCGGACCGCGGCGCCATTCTGTTTCAAGGCGTCGACACCAGGGGATGGGGGCCTCCGCGCGTCTCGCAGATGGGGATTGCCCGCACCTTTCAGACAGCTCGGGTGCTGCCACGCCTGACGGTTCTCGAGAACGTCCTGGTGGCTGCGCAAGGTCAGCAGGGGGAGAACCCACTGAAAGCGATGTTCTGGCGCCGATCCTGGGCGCAGCAGGAAGACGCCAATCGCGAGGAGGCGAAGAGCCTGCTCAACTGGCTCGGATTGAGCGATCATCTGGAGAAGCCGGCGGGAACGTTGAGCGGGGGGCAGCGCCGCCTCATGGAGATCTCGCGTGCGTTGCTGGCGCACCCGAAGCTGCTGCTGCTCGATGAGCCGACGGCGGGGGTGTTCCCGGAGACCAGCCGGCTCATCGCCACGCGCATCCGGGAAATCGTTGCGCAGGGCGTGACCATCCTGCTCATCGCGCACAACATGGAATTCCTTTCGACCGTCGCTGACGACGTTGTCGTCATGGCGGAGGGGAAAGTGCTCACCCGCGGCCCGTTGGACTCCGTCCGTCAACATGAAGACGTCATCGCAGCGTATCTGGGCGTGGGCGGGCGCTCATTGACGCCACACCCGACTACAGGTGCCTGAATGCCGGACTTGACTGCGGTCGGCGTCACCGCTGGATACGACGGGCCGCCGGTTCTCGACAAGGTTGGCGTGCACTGTGAGGCGGGCACCACCACCGTGATCCTGGGGCCGAACGGCGCCGGAAAGTCGACGCTCGCGAAGGCCATCGTGGGGTTGCTCACGATCCGCGAGGGCAGCGTAACCCTTCTCGGCGAGGAGATCACCGGGATGGGGCCGCACAAGCTGGTGCGTCGCGGCCTCGCGTATCTCCCCCAGCTCATGAACATCTTCGATCAGATGACCGTCATCGAGAATCTGGAAATGGGCGGCTACACCATCCAGGGCAGCTTGACGCGGCGCATCGACACTGTGATGGAGCTGTTTCCGGACCTCGCGAAGGACCGCCATAAGAAGAGTGCCACCCTATCGGGCGGTCAGCAGCGAATGCTCGCGCTCGCGCGTCTGCTCATGACCGATCCGAAAGTTGCGATCCTCGACGAGCCCACCGCAGGTCTTTCCCCGCTGTATGCGGAGCGGGTGTGGGAGCAGATCGACCGGATCAGGGGACTCGGCGTCGGGCTGCTCGTTGTCGAGCAGAACGCGAGCATCGCAATGGATCACGCCGACTCTGTGTTCCTGCTCGCGCAGGGCCGTAATGTGACGTCGGGGACCGTCGAGGAGGTGCGCGGTCGCGACGAAGTCGCACGGATCCTGGTCGGGTAGCTCAAGCACGTCGATGACTACCGTCTTCCGCATCGGAGGTCGGTGCTTCCGTGCCACGGTCGTGAGCGGCGGTTGGTGCTGACCCCTTCCGGTGTGTCTGAACCGGAGCGGGACGCGGATGTCATCGTCAGCGGGGCGGGCATGGGCGGACTTGTCGCCGGCATCGCGGCCCAAGAGGATGGCGCACGGGTGCTCATCGTGGAAAAGGCCGCTGCGCCAGGCGGGTCTCTCGCAATCTCGGGCGGGTATGTGTGGACATTCCAGTCATTCGCGGATTACCGGCGATGCGTTCCTCATGGCGACCCTATGCTCGGTCGCGTGCTCGTGGATGATTTCGCAACCGGGATTGAATGGCTCGCCGAGCACCAGGTGCGTCTGGGCGAGCCACACAACGGGTTGGGCCCGGACCGAGCGGGGTCGGGGTTTCGCATCGAACCGGATCCCGTCCTTGGTGCTGTGGAGCCACTGGTCGACGCCTTCTTGAAGGGAGGCGGCACCCTCGCCTGCAACTCGAGAGTTGTCGGACTCGTGCAGAACGACGACGGAGCGATCGTGGGCGCTCGGGTGCGAAGTAGCGAAGGGACGCGCGTGGTGCGATCTCGCAGTGTGGTACTGGCCACGGGCGGCTTCCAAGGTGATGCCGAACTGATGGCCCGCCATGTGAGTCAGTGGGCTGACCGGGCTCTGCTGCGCGCGAGCCCATCGAGCACGGGCGACGGGTTTCGCCTCGCACTCGACGCAGGAGCGTCGACGAGTCGCGGGCTGAACGCGGCGTATGCGCACGTGATGCCGAAGCTCGACCGAGCACTCGATCCCGGCGGCTTTCGTGCGCTCACGCAGTTCTACGTTGAAGAGTGCATGCTCCTCAATCTCGACGGTGTGCGTTTCGTGGATGAGAGCCGGGGTGACGCGCTGTGCGGCCTCGAACTGCTTCGGCAGCGCGAGGCCGCCGGGTTCATCGTGCTCGACGAGGAGCGCCACCAGAGCGCGGTGATGGAACCGTTCGTGCCCGACATGATGCGTTCCGATCCGCTCGCAGCGGTGCGCGCCGCCGGCGGGACCGTGATTGTCGCCGACACTCTTGACGAACTCTGTCGTGGGCTCGCTGAGTTCGAGGTGCCGCCGCTGGTCGCGCTTGCCACGATCCGTGGATTCGACGCGGCAGCAGACCAGGGCGTCGCCGACAGCCTGCCCGTGCCTCGAGCAAGCGGCCTGCACACGTGCAGGCAGGCGCCATTTTTCGCAGTCCCCGTGATTCCCGGCGTCACGTTCACGGAAGGGGGGATTCGGGTCAACGCTGAAGCGCAGGCTCTCGACCGGGACGATCGCCCGGTGCCGGGTCTATTCGTCGCGGGCGTCGATGTTGGAGCGATCTCGAATACGGGCTATGCCGGGGCACTGTCAGCCGCGCTGATCACCGGCCTGCGAGCGGGGGTGCATGCAGCTCGATCGGGAACTTCGCGATGAGCGTGCCCCCACCGACCGGAGCCTCACAGGTCGAAGCAGACGAGCAGCCGCCGGTCGAAAGTCCTTCGTCACGGGCCCAGCAGTATCGATGGCGGATTCTCGGGTCGGCGCTGCTGATCCAGGTGACCATCTCGATCGTGACCCAGGGATTCCCGGCACTGGCGCCCTTCGCAAAAGGTGACCTCGGGCTCACCCGGCCGGAGATCGGCATCTTCGCCACCATCCTGAATCTCGGCACGATGCTCGCCCTGCTGCCGGCGGGGTGGGCGGTCGATGTTCTCGGAGAGCGGCGAGTGCTCGTCGCAGGTGGCATTGCCGCGGGGTTGGTCACTGCGGTGACCGCACTCGCCCCGAGCTTTGCCGTGTTCCTGCCCCTCCTGATCATCATCGGGCTCGCTGGAGCCACCCCGACGCCCGCCGGGAGCACCGCGATCATCTCCGCGTTTCACCTGCGCGACCGCGCGTTTGTGATGAGCATTCGCCAGGCCGGTGTTCCGCTCGGCGGTGCGCTGGCAGCATTGATCCTTCCACCGATCGCGATCGCCGCCGGGTGGCGCCAGGCATTGTTCGTTGCGGCAGGACTCGCAATTCTTGGCGCGCTGATCGGCTATGCCCTGGTGCGCAGTGCCCCCAGTAAGCCGCGCGGGAGGATCCGTCGCGACCGCGGCTCGTTCAAGGCGGTGGCAACCCACGACGCGACGTTCATCGGCCTCGCGGCAATCTTCCTCACCCTCGGCCAGTTCGTGCTCGTCAGCTACATCGCGTTGTACCTCTTCGAAACGTGGCACATGTCGCTGGCGGAGGCGTCGTGGTTTCTCGTTGCGGCCAATGCCGGCGGCGTCGCGGGCCGGTTGTTCTGGGGAACGATCAGCGATCGCCTCTTCAAGGGACGGCGTCGTGGTCCCCTCATCCTCGTGAGTCTCCTCGGAGCCGCCGGCTTCGTCATCCTCGGGTGGATTCCGGTATCAACGCCGGTGATTCTGCTGCTCGTGATCGTGTTCGCCCTCGGGGCAACGATCATCGGGTGGAATGGCGTGTACATCACGCTCCTCTCCGAAATCGCACCCCCTGACAAACGGGGCCGCTCAGTTGCATACGGGATGGCCATCGCCCAGGTGGGAATCTTCGGCGGCCCATTTGCATTCGGCGTTCTGGTCGATCTCAGCGGCTCGTACCGAATCGCCTGGACAGCCGTCGCGATCACGCTGCTGGTGGCGGCACTGCTGCTCCGTCAGATCGCCGAGGTCTCCACGCAGGGGGTGACTGTGGAAGCGGTGCCGGCGATCTGACATGGATCGTTCTCAGCAATCAGACAACCGCGTTCGCACTTAGGAGCATGCACGTGACCTCCGAACCCTCCGTTCTGTCCGCTCAGCGCGTGGAAACGCGCCCCGCAGTGACCATCCGGCGCGTCGAGATCATGCCGCTCAAGGTGCAGTTGAAATTCCGGCGCACATTGTCAAAGGGAGTGGTTGCCGGCGACGACGCCCGTCCGTGGGTCGGCGATCCTGTGCTGATCAAGGTCGAGAGCACCGACGGTGTCGCCGGTTTCGGTCAGGTGCGTCCCCCCACACCGTGGCTTGGCGAGACCACTGACAGCATCGTCGCGGCGCTCCGTCATTACTACGGCCCGGCGTTGATCGGCGCCAATGCTCTCGAGCGCGAGCTGATCGGTCCGGCACTCAACCGCCTGCTTCCGTCCAACTCGGTTGCCCTCGCCGGGATCGACATGGCGCTGCACGACCTTGTCGGCAAGACGTGCGGGTTGCCGGTGTATGCCTTGCTGGGTGGGACGCGACGTTCGATACCACTCGACTGGTCGATCTCGCTGAATCCCCCGGACAGCATGGTTGCCGAGGCGGTTCGTGCTGTCTCCGAGTTCGGAGTGCGCACCATCTGCCTCAAGATGGGGCCGAGCGCTCGCTGGGAGGAAGACATCGCGACATTCAGGCGGGTTCGATCGGAGGTCGGCCACGGTGTCGAGATCGGCATCGATCCCAATGAGGGCTACGACCTGAGCACCACGCTGCGGGTGGTGCGGAGTCTCGAGGACGAGCGCGTCGCATATGTCGAGCAGCCGATGCATCGCGATGACCATGAGGGCTTGCGACTCCTGCGCGCGCAGGGCGCTGCACCGCTGCTCATCGACGAGAGCGCGATTCATGCCTCGGATGTTCAGCGGCTCATCGCCCACGGATGTTGCGACGGGCTTGTGCTCAAGCTCTGGAAGAGCGGGGGCTTCTCCGGCGTGAGACAGATGGCCACGCTCGCGGAGGCGGCCGGGTTGCAGACAACCCTCGGTGGCGTCGCGCACGGAAGCATCATCGAAGCCGCCGCCTGCGCGCACGTGTATTCCTCGCTCGCCGCCCAGCCGATGGCCGCCGAGTTCGTCCTGGGTCTCAATGTCGTCGATGTCGACCCGATCTCGAGCGCACCTGCCGATTTCAGTGTCAAGGACGGCAACGTGTCTGCGCCGTCCGCACCCGGTCTGGGTGTCGACGTCGATCTTGAAGCCGCCAAGCACCATGCGCTGGCCACGTTCACGATCGACAACAACTGAACGACGAGGTGGAGAGAGCGCGAGCGTCGATTCGGTGGGATGCCGGGCTCTATGGCGCCAACAGCGCCCACCACCGGAGCTTCGATGCCGGGTTCCTCGACACGCTCGAGATCGCGTCCCACAGCTCGATCCTCGACATCGGGTGCGGGACGGGTGACCTGGTTGCGAGGCTTGCCGAACTGGCACCGCAGGGCCAGGTCGTTGGCATCGATGCGTCGAGCTCGATGGTCACCGAGGCGCGCCGCCGCCATCCGCGGCTGCGCTTCGTCGAATGTGCCGCGCAGGACATCACGGCGGACATCGGATCATTTGACCTGGCTGTCTCGACAGCCGTCCTGCACTGGATTCCGGAAGCCGATCATACGGAGGTGCTTCGGCACATTCACGGCGTCCTCCGCCCCGACGGAGTCTTCCGAGCCGAGTTCGGTGGCCAGGGCCAGATCGCTCGAGCTCGCCAGATCCTTGACGAAACTGCGAGCGACATGGCGCTCGACGTCACGCCACCGTGGTACTTTCCAGCGCCCGACGCCTACAAGCAGCGGCTCGTCGACGCGGGTTTCTCGGAGGCTCGCAGCTGGACCGCGCTGCGCCACCAGCGGCGTTCGGTTCCTGACGAGGATGCTCTGCGTGGATGGCTGCGAAGCCAGGTCTCGATTGCGTATGAAGCATCGATGACCGAACGCGACGCTGCCGAATTCCGACAGCGCGTGGAATCGCGAGCCATCGTCGAACTCCGCCGCGATGATGGGACGTATGACCAGGACTACGTGCGCCTCGATCTTCTGGCCGTTGTCGACGTTCCCGATTCCAGCGAATAGCCTCAGCTGAACGAGCGGGCTATGACGGATGTGGGGGAGGGGAGACCTCGCTGTCGACCCCGGTGAAGTGCCGGCCCTCGACGTCAAAGGACCAGTCGGCGACACGCACGCGCCGGCTGATCAACCATCGACCCGCAACGACGGTGAAGATATCGCTGTACCGCAGCCCGCGAACGCGGATGCGCGAGCCTCCGCCGGCAGGCTGATCCGATATGAGATATGCGACCGCGTAGACCTGAGCGTGGGCGATGCCGTCACCCACGACGACCTCGACGTTCCCGCCAAGGTGTGTCGTGGCGTTCCAGCGGGACATCGCGCTCTTCAGGTACGCCACGATCGCCTCGCGCCCCGGGCCGTACTCGCGGTCGTACCACCCGGTCGCGTCCGGCCCGAAGCACGATTCGAGAGAGTCGTAATCGCGCTGGTCGAGCGCGATGAAGTACCGAGTGACCAGCGCGCGAATCTGCACCTCGTCGTCTCGCCAGTTCGGGACACCGCCGTCACCCGACACGACAGCCTGCTCGCCGGCCGGCATTGCTATTTGGTGATCATCAGCATCTTGTACCAGCGGTCCCCGAAAATGGCGATCACATCGAGTTGATCCGCGTAGTACAGGATCTTGCCCTCGAGCGACGCCGGAAATTGCGTCGCCGTCGGGCTGTGGGTGAGGATGATCTCGCACACCTCGGCGGGCAGGCCGTGGCGCAGCGCGGCGTGCGCACCGAGGAAGCCGTGCGGATACCGGCGTCCGGCGTCGGTGTACCCATTCGACTCGCCGTCTGGTTCGTACTCGACGAGCTTGGAGACATCCTGGAGCAGGCCGGCTGCGATGAGCAGATCGCGGTTCACCACGACGCCGTGATGTTTCTCGAAGACGTCTGCGGCCGCGAGTGCAAGAGCGAGGACGGCATGACAGTGGCGGACGTGCGATCCGGGGATCTCCGGTGACGTCGGTACGTCGTCGATTGATTCGAACGGTGACGCCTCCCAGAGCTCCGCCCAGACGGCTTCCACACCGCTGCGCAGCTGGGCATCCGAGATGCCCGCAAGCTCCGGAAACAGCGCGGGCACGTCGAGCGGCTGTTTCATGGCCGCACCTCCGCAGCCTGGGCTGCCATGACCGTGCCGTCCTCAACCAGCTCGTCGATCGCGGCGGATTCATAGCCGATGTCCCGAAGCACGTCGATCGAATGCTCACCGAGGAGCGGTGCGCCAGAGGTGGAATGGCCGCCGAGCGCCGGCACGGGACCGGCCACGTGGCGGAAGCGTCCATAGCGGGGGTGGTCAATCCCCTGGATCAGGCCCCGCTCGCCGACGGTTGGAGAGTCGAGTGCCTGCGCCACCGTGTTGAGCGGAGCACAGGGCACGCCACGCGCCACCAGGAGCTCGATGGATTGCTCAGTTGTCAGGTTGGCGAAATCCTCGGCGATGAGCGCGAGCACCTCGGTGCGGTGGGCAAGACGTCCCGCGCTCGTTGCGTATGCGGGATCCGTGAGGCGTCCATCGCTGAGCGCGAGGGTGAGGTTCTGCCAGTTCCGGTCGTGTCCTGCGAACACGGAGATCCATCCGTCACTGGTCGCAAAATTCTGCGCGGGCACCATGGATTGATGCGCTGAATGGGCCGTGCGTTCGAGGCGCGCGTTGCTGTTGAGTGTCCAACCGGCAAGATAGGTGAGCATCGAGATCTGTGTGTCGAACAGTCCAAGATCGATGTGCCTTCCGCGACCGGACCGATCTCGCTCGACGAGCGCCGCACAGATCGCAAGCGCAGCCGTGAGGCCCCCACTGTGGTCCACGTAGGAGATGCCGGCCTTTGCAGGCGGACCATCAGGCTCTCCAGTGAGGCTCATCGCTCCAGCGAGCGCCTGGACTGTGTAGTCGTAGCCCGGCCTGTCCGACAGGCTGCCCGTCTCACCAAAGCCCGTGAGCGAACACGTGACCAGGCGAGGGTTGACACCCATGAGTTGCTCGTGATCGAGACCGAGCTTGGCCATCACCCCGGGCTTGTAATTGTCGAGGACGACATCAGCAGAGCGGGCGAGATCAAGCATGACGGCGTGGCCGCGCGCGCTCGACATGCGCACCGCGAGCGACCGCTTGCCCCAGTTCAACGAGAGGAAGTACACCGATTCGCCTTCCTGGAAATGCGGACCGGTGGCCCGCGCGTCGTCCATTCGATCGGGGTCCTCGATCTTGATGACGTCGGCGCCGAGGTCCGCAAGGATGGTCGCGGCATATGGCCCTGCAATGAAATGGCCGAGATCGAGGACTCGGATCCCCGCCAGGACACCTTCCCCCTGCGGCAGCTCAGGCGTTGCGCTTGTCGTCATGGCGCGGTGGTTCACTCCCGGCGTTGCCGCCAGACAGGTGGTCGGTGGTTTCTCCTGTAGCACATATGGTCCGTGTGACGTGGAGTCCCGCGTACACCCAGTAGATCTCGAGCAGTTCGGTGCCGGCGTTGACGAAGCGATGCGGCACCGTTGCTGGAACCCAGGTTGCATCACCTGCGACAGCCGTCATCTCGGCATCGCCAACCGTGACGGTGGCCGCGCCCGCGAGCACGAGCACCGTTTCCTCGACGTTGTGGGTGTGGAGCGGAATGCCCTGTCCCGGCGGGATTCGAGTGATTCCGGTCGTCACGCTCGAAACCCGAGAGTTCCACTTCCCAACGTATGGGAGGCTGCTCACGCCGTTGCCACGCGAGAGGCTGGTCAGGGAGGCGCCACGGAGGAACAGCGACGGCTCAGGCAGGGACGTCATCGGTACCTCGAGCGTCGCTCTGTGCCGGCGGGGCTTCGCGACGCGCGTCAGCGGAGGCATGCTCCTCCCAGCGCCATACCGACTGACTCCGCACATAACGCACGTATCGCCACACGCCCATCAGCGATGCGGCATCAGCCGCGAGAGTCTCAGCCAGCTCGGCGGCCGGCCAGGTGGGGATGAGCGCTGCCGCGGGAGCGTCGATGATGATCGCGCTCTCCTCCTGCGAGCGACGCGCGGTCTCGAAGACCCGCGCCTGGCACATTGAGGGCAGCGCGAGGCGGCCGAGGATTCGCTCGAGCGACGCGCCGCGATGACCGCGGAAACGGAGCATCACCAGGCCCCAGGCGATTTCCGGAGTGTGTCTGCGACCGCTGGTCACCTCACGGAGCACGAGTCGCTGGCGTCCGAACACCCGTGACAGCATCCACTGGCTCCACGGGGAGAAATTCTGACCGGTGATCGAGCGATATGCGTCTTCCTCCAGCGTGTCGAAGGGGTCGACGTCATAGCACGACATGTAACGAGGCCAACCATCGGTGCACACCCAGCGGGTTGCTGCCTGGAACCCGGCCACGCGGGTGTGATCAGGCACGAGTTCGAGGTCAAACCAATCGTGGAAGGCCGCCTCCTCTCCGGCGGCGGGCTCCATCAAGACCATCAGCATGCCCGGCGAACTCATGGCCACGGTTCCCCGTTGCGGACGACGCTCCTGCAGGTGCGCGGCAGTCGTCCAACGAGGATCACCACACCTATAGTATATAGGATCAGCCGGCAACTCCCTGGGTGCGGAGTTGCCCGATCGCGTCTTTCGACATGCCGAGTACCTCGCTGAGCACCGCCTCGGTGTCCTGGCCGACGCGCGGGGGAGTCGACGCGGCGGCACGACCGAAATCGCTGAAGTCAAATGGCGTGGAAGCCATGGGGTAGTCGCCGACACCTGGCTGCGAGACCATTGAAAACATGGGATTCACCGGCGACGCCTCGGGGTCGCGGGCCAGGTCGGTGAAGGTCTGATAGGCACTCCAGAGCACGCCATGGGCATCGAACCGATCGCGGATGTCCGCGAGGTCATGCGCCGAGGTCCAGTCCCCGATCAGCGCGGCGATCGCGTATCTCGCATTCCAGCGCTCGCCTTCGTCATCGAGGTCGACCTGGAGCTTGTCCCCAAGCGCATCGAGCTCATCCTCGAGCGAGGTTGCTCGCTGCAAGCGATGCCACTGGCCGGGCGTCAGGGCGACGACCATGACGTACCGTCCGTCCCGGGTTCGGAAGTCCTTGCCGAAGGTGCCATAGATGTAGTTCCCGTCGCGCCGCCGGGGCTCGGGGTCCAGGACGCCTTCAGCGATGATGCCGAGGCGAGATGCGTACGCCAGTGCGATATCGGCGAGGCTGACGCTGACCAGCTGGCCATCGCCGGTGCGTGATCTGTGGCGCTCCGCTGCCAGGAGACCGGTGGTCAGCAGGTGCCCGGCCATCCCATCCCAGGCAGGCATCACGTGGTTGACCGGCGGCCCGTCGGGGTCCGATCCGGTGACCAGTGGAAATCCGAGAGTCGCGTTCACCGTGTAGTCGACCGCCGGGGAGCCGTCGCGCTTTCCGGTCAAGCGCACCATGATCACATCGGGTCGCGACTCGCGCAGACGCTGATACGACAGGCCGCCCTGGGCATCGAGATTGGTGAGCACGAGCCCTCCGTCTCTGCCACCCGACGCCACTAGCTGCCGCGCGATCTCCTGGCCGCGCTCGTCGCGAAGATCGAGCGTCACCGATCGTTTCCCTTGATTGAGGCCTGCCCAGTACAGGCTCACCCCGCGCCACAGCGGCCACCGGCCGCCGTCGATTCCTCCGCCGATGGGATCGATGCGAATGACGTCCGCTCCCAGCGATGCAAGGGTCGCGCCCGCCAGCGGCACCGCGACGAACGCGGAGATCTCCACGACACGCATCCCGGCAAGGATGCCGGCGCGACTACCCGTCGTTGTCGTCACGGTTCCCGTCCACATCGAGACGGGGGAGCGTGGGTCCGTGGCCACGCCGATACACCATGACCGTGCGCCGATAGGTGATCACGACCGTGCCCTCCTGGTTGAATCCCGTCGTTCGCACGGTCACGATGCCGACGTTGGGCCGAGACCTGGAGGCGCGAGCCTCGAGCACCTCGCTCTGTGAATAGATCGTGTCTCCCTCGAACACCGGGTGGGGGAGGCGAACATCATCCCAGGCCAGGTTTGCCATGACGTTCTGTGAGACATCGCTGACGCTCTGTCCAGTGACCAATGCCAATGTGAATGTTGAGTTCACGATCGGTCGCCCGAATTCGGTCTGAGCAGCGTAGTGGTGGTCGAAATGCGTGGACGCCGTGTTCTGCGTGAGCAGCGTGAACCAGATGTTGTCGGTGCCCGTGACCGTGCGCCCGAGCGGGTGGCGATAGACATCGCCGACGGTGAAGTCCTCGAAATAGCGTCCAGCCCAGCTGACGGTGGCGGGAGCACTCATCGTCAGCTGCCTGCGAGCACGGGCCGCAGGTCCGCGAGGAGCTCCTCGGCGACGATCTGAAAGATGAAGTTGACGCCCTGCATCATGATCATCCGGACGCCCCGCTCGTGCAGCATGACGACGCGCTTGCGCATCTCGTCCAGCGTGTACGCGTAGCTGGTGTTTGCCCCGATGGTGACGCCATGCTGGCGCCCAAGTTCGACGGCACGATCCACGTATTCCCAGAGCCTGGCGTTGTAGAAATCGGGCTGCTCCGAGCCTGAGATGATGCGTGATGCATCGCTCATCGCGATGAACACAATGCGGATCTCTGGATCCGCGATCATCTCATCGAGGGAGTCGAGAGCCCCCAGCGTCTCGGGCTGCGGAATCACGTAGGCTCGATCGCGGTGGTCGGGCTTTGGCCCGCCCTCGTCCCGCTCGCGACCGCGATGTATCACCAGACCTTTGCGATGCCAGTCGCGAGCGGCCACCACGCATTCGTCGATCTCACGCTTGTCCGAGTTCGACACCAGCATGAACTGCGCGCCAACACCGATCGCGCGCGCGACGTCGGGCGCGATCCGGTGGTCGTAGCCCAGCCATGGGTTGCTCTGAATTCGCACAACCGGTGTGATCTCAGCGGCCTCAGCGGCCGTGATCAGCGCAGACGTCTGATGCCAGTCGTGCGAGCTGAACATCTGGTCGATCATCACCCATCGAAATCCGACGTATCCGCAGAGGTCGACCATGTCTGCACTGTTCACCCAGAGGCCGAGGCTCGTTCGTCCCGCCTCAAGATCCTCGAGCAGTCGATTTCGCACGTGATGCCTCCTGGGGCACCGCCCGTCAGCACGTGGCCGGGCGTGATACCGAGCCGGTGACCGAAGCCAACTCTATGTGGAATACTATTCCAACAATGGCGGCTCTTGCACGTGCCACGTTCGCACAGGGAGATCGGCCGGGCAGCACCATCTCGATGCCGGTGACCGCGCAGTGAAGCTGCTGGCGGCGACCGGAATGCTCGGCTCGGGCTTCCTCGAGAGCTCGATTGTTCGAGGTGTCGATGAGGGCGCTGCGATGATCGGCTGCGACTCCGGGACGACCGACTTCGGGCCCCATCTCCTCGCAACCGGGCGGTCGCATTTCTCTCGGGCCTCAGTCAAGAGAGACCTGGGAATCATGATCGAACAAGCCCGTCGCACCAGGATTCCGGTGGTGATCGGCTCGGCCGGCGGAGCAGGGAGTGACTCCGGGGTTGCATGGATGAGCGACGTCGTTCGCGAGATCGCGGACGAACTCGGCCTGCATTTCAGTCTTGCGCAGATCCATGCGGAGCAGCCGAAGCACGTGATCCACGAGTTCCTGGCGCAAGGCCGGGTGCGCGCGCTGCCGCGCACGGAGGAGCTCACCGGCGAAGCCATCGATTCGTCGCTGCACATGGTTGCGATGATGGGCGCGGAGCCGATCCAGGAGGCACTGTCGCGGGGGGCTGATGTTGTCGTCGCTGGGCGCGCGAGCGACGCCTCCATCTTTGCAGCGCTTCCGCTGCTCGCCGGCCACCACCCGGGGCTGTGCTGGCATGCGGGGAAGATCCTCGAATGCGGCGCCGCGGCCGTCGTGCAGCGCACCGCACCGGACAGCATGCTGGCAGAGATGCACGGAAGTGGCGTCGACATCGAGCCGCTGCGCGCTGACTACCGCTGCACGCCCCAGAGCGTTGCATCACACACGCTGTACGAGAACGCGGACCCGTTCAACCTCATCGAGCCGTCAGGTGTCCTGGACACGCTGCAGTCACGATATGACGCCATATCAGATCGCGCGGTCCGCATCTCGGGGTCCAGGTTTCACGCGGCCGCCGAGTACACCGTCAAGCTGGAGGGCGCACGAAGGATTGGCTACTCGACGGTCATTCCCGGCGCCATTCGCGATCCGCTGATCATCAACCAGCTCGACGCGTGGCTGGCAACGCTCGACGAGGCGATATCCGCGCGCCTGCGGCAGACGCTCGCACCGGCGGAAACCTACACGATTGCAACCCGCATCTACGGGCGAAACGGTGTGATGGGAGAGCTCGAGCCAGTCCAACGTGTCGAAGGCCACGAGGTCATGCTGCTCTGGGATGTCATCTCCGGATCACAGGAGCTCTCTCATTCGATCGCGGCCGCCCTGACGCACATGGCAGTTCACAATCCGATCCCCGAGTGGCACGGACTGATCAGCGGGGTGGCGTTTCCGTTTGCTCCGTCTGAGATCGACCGCGGGCCGGTGTACGAGTTTCACCTGAATCACGTGCTCGTTCCCGAATCCCCAACGGCGCTGTTTCCGATCGAAATGACGACGGTCTGACGTGCGAAGGCGTCTCGGCGAGCTGGCGCAGCTCATCAGATCGAAGAACGCGGGCCCGTTCTGGCTCACCTTTGATGTCATGTTCGACGACCCGGAGATCTACCGCCAGGTGCGCGACCAGCACGTGCTCAGCGTGGAGCGCGTAGCAACCTGCTACCGGCAGGACCCCTCGTCGGTCCTCGTGTTTGCCCACGACACCGCGCTTGCGATCAAGGTCAGCTTTCCGCGACCGGTGAGCTCCGGATCGGCGAGGGACACCGACGTGTTCGGGGGACAGCAATACGCCCCGCTCATGGACTTCACGGTCGAGCTCAGCGAGGGTACTGCGACGACGTCATAGGTCAGGTCGCCGGAGCTGATCTATCCAGGACCTGGGAGACCTCGCCGGCCGCTGCCAGAAGATCCGGAAGCCACGCCTCGAGCTGCTCGAGCGTGCAGCGCTCGGCGGGGCCGGCGATCGTGAGCGCGGCAGCAATGCGTCGATCCGCCCCGAGTATTGGCGCAGAAACTGCGTCAATACCCTGAACGTGCGATGACTGCGCGAGCGCATATCCCTGAGAGGCAATCGCCTCCACACGGCGTCCGAGGATGGCGCGCGATGGTATCGCCGCGTTCAGCTTGCGGAGCTGCGCCAGGTGGCTCCAGTACGCGCGACGTTCGGGCTCCGCGGAGTACGCCAGGAGGAGCTCACCGGTCACGCCGCTGTGGAGCGGCGCGAGTTGGCCGATCTTCGCAACCCACCGAATCTCATGGGACCCTTCGACTGCTTCGATGCAGACGCGCTCGAAACCTGTGAGGACGTTGAGCGTGATCGTCTCGGCGGTCAGATCGCGCAGGCGGATCATGTATGGATACACCACGCCTCGCAGGTCCGCCCGTGAGTTCATCTGACGGAACAGCGTCAGCATCCGCCAGCTCAGCGCATATCGCTGAGTCTCCGGGTGCTGGTCGACGAGCTGCTTGCGCCGCAACGCGGTGAGGATGCGATGGATGGCGCTTCCGCTCGCCTTGGTCTCGCGAGCGAGCTCGGTGACGCTCAGCGATCCCGTGTCCGTCTGGGCGAGCAGCAGCAGGATCTCGGCGGCGCGCTCGACCGCCAGCGCGGACGCACTTCGTTCGGGCGCCGCCTCAGCTTCAGCCATTGCGACCGCCGTCTTCATACGGCAGGCTCTGTGGGCGTGACACTCTCCAGCCACTGACGGCACGCGCCCAAGAATGATGATGCCTGCAGGCCGTCCATCACCCGGTGGTCAAGGCTGAGGCTCAGATACATCATGGGCCGCACCTCGGCTTTGCCGTTGACTGCGACCGGGCGATCCACAACCGAACCCATGGTGACGACCGCTGATTGTCCGGGGGCGATGACCGAGTAGCTCAGCAATGTGCCCAGAGAGCCGGAATTGTTGACGGTGAAGGTTCCGCCGGAGAGGTCCGCCGTCGCCAGTTGTCGTGCGCGGGCACGGGCGGTGAGATCCCCGAGCGCGACCGCAAGCTCGGGAATCGACAGGCGATCGGCGTTCTTGATGACCGGGACGATCACACCCTCCGGCAGCCCCACGGCGACGCCGATGTTGATCGCGCGATGAACGATGATGCCGTCCTCTGAGAAAGTCGAGTTGACGTCCGGGAATTTACGCAGCGACGCCGCGGCCGCGGCCACCATGTACGTCAGGTATGACAGCGACACACCGTACTGGCGGCGCACCGTGCCGCGGTTCACCTTCAGACTTCCGCCGACTGCGCTCATATCGACTTCCTGCATCTGCCACGCATGCGGGATGGTCGCCTTCGACAGCGCCATGCGCTCCGCGATGCGGCGACGCGTTGGAGTCAACGGTTTGATCTCATCGCCTTCGAGTAATTGCTGGGGCGCGACGACGGTGGCAGTACGCGACGGCACCCGCCGCCGAGCAGGAGTGGGCACCTCTGGCTGCTGCGCGACCGCGTCTGGCACCGAGGAGTCGTCTGCAGCATCTGATTGAGCAACCACGGTCTCCTGCCGAGTCGTAGAAGGGTCGGCCGCCGGAATCGCCGCGACTTCCGTGGCGGCTGCGTCAATGCCGCCACCTGCAGCGCCGTTGACCTCCAGGACAGCGATGTCCGCTCCAACCGGGACCACCGCTCCTTCCGGTGCGAGGATTTCCGTGAGCACGCCGGTGACCGGAGCCGGCACCTCGGCGTCGACCTTGTCGGTGTTGATCTCGACCATGGCGTCGAACTCAGCAACCCGATCTCCTGGATTCACCAGCCAGCGTGAGATGGTGCCCTCGGTGACGGATTCGCCGAGCTGCGGCATGGTGACCAGGTAGCGGCTCATCGTCCTTCCTCCGTGGCTGTTTCTGCGCGTTGCTGCTCGATGCGAGTCGGCAGAACGTCGTACACGTGCTGAAAGATGTAATCGGAATCTGGCCGGGGGAGCGCCGATGCCGCTTTCTGCGCGGCATCCAGCTCGAGCCGGATCTCCTCCTTGAGCGCTGCGACATCCCCATCCGTCCGCAGGCCATGCGCGACCACGTACCGCTCCACGCGGGCCAGCGGATCATTCGCAACCGCCGCTGTCACCTCGGCCTGGTGACGGTAGTCATTCGGGTTGTCCGAGGTGTTGTGAAAGCCGACACGGTACGTGCGGCATTCGATGAGCGTCGGCCCCCCGCCCGCAAGGGCGCGCGTCACGGCTTCGTCGGATGCGGCGTATACGGCGAAGAGGTCGTCCCCGTCCACCGCGATTCCGGGCATCCCGTATCCGATTGCTCGGGAGGCGAGGCTCTCTGCGGCGGTCTGTTTGTGAAAAGGCGTCGAGATGGCGTACTGGTTGTTGATGACGACGATGACGAGCGGAGCGTGCATCACCCCGGCAAGGTTCAGCGACTCGTGGAAATCGCCCTCCGAAGACGCCCCATCGCCGCAATACACCATGACCGCAGCGTGCTCATGGCGAAGCTTCATCGCCCAGGCCAACCCCGCTGCGTGCGGGAGCTGCGCACCGATGGCCTGCTGCCGCGGCAATAATTTGACGCCGTGCGGGATTCCCGCATGGTCCAGGCGTCCCATGTACCCGGCGAAGAAATTGACCAGGGGCAGGCCGTGCCGGATCATGGCCGGCTGTTCGCGCGATGCGGGCACCATCCAGTCTCGGTGTGGGTCGAGCGCCATCGCCGATCCGACGACGGCCGCCTCCTGTCCATGCACAGGTGCGTAGAGACCGACACGTTTCAGGCGTTGGAGCTTGGTTGCCAGCTCGTCGATGGCTCGGGATTGGACCATGAGCCGGTATGCCTCGAGGACCTGATCCCCGCGCATCGGCACGGCGCCCTCCATCTGGCCGTCGGGATTGAGGCGCTGAAGCGGCATCACCTTGTGGTTGCCGGCGCCGGCCGTGACGGCGGGTTGGCGCGCCATCAGCCTTCAACAGCCTTTCGTACGGCGCTGATGATGCGTGGGACGGTCGGAAGCCACGAGTCTTCGAGCGCGCCCGGGGGGTACGGCACATCGCGTCCACCAACACGGAGGACCGGGGAATCGAGAGACATGAACGCCTCCTCGTGGAGGGTGGCCGAGATCTCGGCGCCGAATCCGCCGGTGAGCGGCGCCTCGTGCACCACCACCGCGCGTCCTGTGCTGGTGACTGCCTGAACCAGGCCATCGACATCGAGAGGGACCAGGGTTCGAATGTCTAGCACCGCTGCCGAGATGCCGCTCGAATCGAGCTCGGTTGCCGCTGCGAGGCAGAGATGCACCGCGGCCCCCCACGCGATGAGGGTGACGTCGGAACCCTGGCGCACGAGACGAGAGCGTCCGAACGGCAGGGGATCGTCACGTACGGTGACCGGTCCTCTGACAGTGCGATACAACCGCTGGGGCTCGACGAAGAGCACCGGATCGGGATCCCGGATCGCCATGCTCAGCATGTTCCGTGCGTCGTCTGGGAACGCCGGACACACGATCTTGATGCCCGGGGTTTGCGCGAACTGCGATTCGACCGCATCGGCGTGAAACTCAGGGGTCCGAACGCCACCCCCGTCAGGCGCGCGAATGGTCACTGGCATCGGGTAGCGGCCACGCGATCGAGAGCGGAATCGAGCGAGCTGCGGGCCGACCTGGTGGAAGGCCTGATACGTGAAGCCGAGGAACTGGATTTCGGGCACGGGAATCATGCCGCCGATCGCCAGGCCCACCGACGCCCCGACAATGCTCGCCTCGGCCAGCGGGGTGTCGAAGACGCGATCAACGCCGAAGCGCTGTTGCAGTCCCTGGGTGACGCGAAACACGCCACCGAGCGTCCCCACGTCCATACCGAAGACCACGACCCGCTCATCGCGTGCCATCTCGGCAAAGAGCGCGGCACGGATGGCCTCGAGGATCGACATCTCCTCGGTGGCCGGCGCCGCTTTTGCCTGGTGCACCACGGTCTGGACATCCGTCATGGGTCACTCCCAATATTGGAATGGCATTCTACTCTTGGACCGAGGCCGTGGACAGCATGTGGCGGCGGGCCTCCTCGTTCCGGCGCAGCAGACCCAGGAGCTCGCCGGGCGCGCATTCGGGGCCGATTGTGCATGGTCACGCCGGCTGCTACCATTCATTGGAACGGCCGTTGGGGCGCCGTTTTCGGGGGGGATCGATGAATCGGGAAAGAGCATTCGGATCACGACTGGGCGTGGGTGCGCTCGCGACCGCTGCGGTGGGCGCCATGCTCGCCGCCACATACGGTGGAGGTGCCCTGGTCGCAGGCGCCGCGCCGAGTTTCACGGCGCCGTCGTGGACGCTGCAGATCGGCCAGCCGGGGAGTGCCTTCGTCTATCCGTGGGGGATGGCCTGGGATCCGGGCAGCAACACAATTCTCACCGGTGACTACAACAACTATGAGGTGAAGCGCTTCGACCCGGGCGGTGCCTTCGATGCCAGCTACAGTTCGAAGGCGGCGCTCGGCGGCAACCAGCCATACGGCGTTGCAGTCGATCCCAGCACTGACAACTTCGTCGTGGACGATCTTCAGGGATATCTCCGGTACGACTCATCGGGCAAACTGCTCGACACGGTGAGCACCGCGCCTCAGGGTGCCTTCTACGCGCCGTTCATCGCGATCAGCCCGACATCCGAGACGGTCTACGTCGTCCAGTCCACGGGCCTCGACCTCTCCGGCTCCAACGTGGTGCTGATGTACGACAAGAAGGACAACTTCATCGGGGAGTTCGGGAGCAACGGCCACAACTGCAGCGGCGGCCAGTTCGGTCTCATTCGTGGCGTTGACGTCGACAGCTCGGGCAACGTGTACATCAACGACGTCAGCAACCGCTGCGTTCAGGTCTTCAGTGGAACCGGCGCATTCGAGCACTCGTTCAGCACCAGTGCACATCTCAGCACTAACACCCGGGGCCTGAGCGTCGACCGCAACAACAACATGGTCTACGTCGCCGACTCGGCCAACCAGTACGTCGGCGTCTACAGCACGTCGGGAACCTTCAAGGGAACGATCGGCACGCCTGGAAGTGACTGCGGCGGATCCGGACAGATCGACGGGCCGCGCGACATGGCAATTGGACCGGATGGGACCGTGTACGTCAGCGACTACACGTGTTTCGCCATCGATGCATACAACCCCCTGTTCGCTTCGAACAATCCGGGGGGGTTCCTCGGGCAGATTCCCAACCCGCCGATTGCGCCCCCCGCGGGAGGGCTGAACCAGGCGGTCGGTGTCGCGGTGTCGCCCATCGACGGGACGGTCTACGTCAGCGACACCTTCAACCAGCGGATTCAGGAGTTTCAGGGTCTCGGCGGCACCACACCGGGCGCGTTTGTCCAGATGTGGGGCAGCCGTCAACCCGTCCTCAATGACTACTGCGCCATGGACTACCCGCGCGGCGTTGCGACTGATCCAGCGAACGGCAACCTGTGGGTGAACGACACTCGGTCGGGCTACATCAAGGCTTACACGCCGGATGGCAACACGAAGGGTCCGCTCAGCTGTGTCAGCCCGTCCACCGGCACAGTGAGCTCGTTCGCTGAATTCGGCGGCCAGGTGCAGACCGGCACCTGCATCAAGTGCTCGCCGGGGAAATTCTTCTATTCCCGAGGCATCTTCGTCGGAGGCCCGGCGGACGACGTGTACGTGCCCGACAGCTCGAATGGCCGTCTCCAAGTTCTGACGCAGTCAGGCAACGAGATCTCCGGATTCCCGGTCGCATGCGGCACCACCGTCAGCAACCCGGCAGGCTACAACGGATGCACCGGTGTCACGGTCGACTCGTCGGGCACGATCTATGCCGTCTCGGTCAACCAGAAGCGGGTCGACGTGTTCAGCCCGTCGGGGAAGCTGCTGAGAACGATCGGATCCGGCCTCGGCCAACCCTTCGATGACGCGCTCTCGCCCGACGGCAGCATTCTGTACGTGACGGACATCAAGAACAACCGGCTCAGCGAGTTCAACCCCGGCACCGGAGCACTCCTTGGAACGTGGGGATCGCACGGCAGCGGTCACGGACAGTTCGTCCAACCCATGGGGATCTTCGTCGATGGCTCCGGCAACATCTACGTCAACGACTACGGCAATGACAGGGTCGAGGTGTTCATCCCACCGCATTGAGTGAACTCAGGCGTTTGACGCTTTCAACGCATTTGCGCTATGGTGATTGCACCGGGGGTAAGGGCCGAATTTGCCGGGGGAGAGGCGACGACCTGGGCGAGAGGGGCTTCTCACCGACCGGTTAGCGAGACCTCGCCGCCCCACCACCAGAGGCGCGGGCGGCAGGTCCCGCGCCATACGTGGCGCAGGAACCACTTGACGGAACCCCTCTAACACCGCGATCATGTCGCGGTCCGTCGAACCGGCAGCCCGTTGAGTGGAGAAAGGGTGCCCGGCTTCAGCATTCTCTCGGCGTCGCGGGGCTGTGTCAGCGCGCACGCTCGGCACAGTGGCCTGCTCCACGCGACATTCCCCGCGCCGCTCCGTACTGACGTCGTCATCGCCATTGCCGCTGTCGCGCACACATAGAGGTAAGGCACACCCATGCGATCGAGATTCTGGTATCTGGTAGGCGGCCTGGTCGTGGCAGGAGTGGCGGTCGGGTTTTTCGTGACCCGGTTCCTCAACCCGACGCCGCCGCAGATCACGGCTACCACGACGTCGCAGACCCTCCAGGGCCGCCCAGTCGTGAACTTCACTCTGACGACGGTCGCCGCAGTCGGAACTGCCGGGCAGGGAAACGGTGAACACCCCAACTGGGTCGGCTATCTGCCAACCACCTACCTGAAGGTCCCAGCGGGAGCCGTAGTGCACATGACCATTGATCAGCAGGATGGCCAAACGGGGCTCCGTAACGAGTACCTCGGGCTGGTGAGAGGCACGGTCGACAACCAGATGACTGTGGACGGCAAGGTGATGGGCGCGCTCGACCCGTCTCTCGCGGCGCATACCTTCACCGTCCCGGATCTCGGCGTCAGTGTTCCATTGGAGGGCGTCGCCTCCAATGCGCCGGCGAACGCGCAGATCGTGGTCGAGTTCAGCTTCGTGGTGCCGGACAAGCCGGGTCTCTTTCGCTGGCAATGCTTCGTCCCCTGTGCCGCAGGAACGCTTTACGGCAACGGTGGTCCGATGCAAACGCTCGGATATATGGCCGGCGAGCTCCAGGTGGGCTGACCGATGAGAAATCGAGCAACTGCCGGCCGCCTGGGGATCGTCATCTGGGTCGTCATTGCCGTCGCCGGTGACGTCGCCCTGGCCTTGGCGCCTATCCCTCCTGGGCAGGCATCGGACCTCGCGTCGGACGAGAGCGAGGTCATCAGGGTCCTCGCGATGGTCGGATGGCCGATCTTCTTCGGCGTGCTGATGGGTCTCTACTTCATGCTCCTCTTGAATCGGATGGCCCCCAGTGAGCGCTCGACGCCGCCTGAAGAACTCAGGGGTAACTCACGTCTCCAGACCACCTGGATCGTCACAAGCGTCGTTCTTGTCCTGCTTCTCGCCACCTACGGAACTGTCGAGCTCGCGATCGAGCAACCCGGAGCCGGGATCTCGACCGTTTCGGCGCCGCTTTCGCTGCCCACCTCCGCGACCCAGCCCCTCGAGGTACAGGTCATCGCGCAGCAGTGGTGGTTCACGTATAGGTATCCAGCGTACGGGGGCATCGAGACGGCGCAACTAGTGCTTCCAGCCGGGCAGAAGATTCAGTTCCATGTCACCTCCCTCGACGTCATCCACTCCTTCAACTTCTACGCACTCGGTGTGAAGGCCGACGCTGTGCCGCTCAATGACAACGTCGTGTCGGCGACCCCAACCGCGATCGGGACCTACAGGGTCCAGTGCACCGAACTCTGCGGTCTCTGGCACGGAAACATGTCCGACAATACGGCGATGGTCGTGAGTCCGTCAGATTTTGCTTCCTGGATACAACAGCAGACCACGCTTGACGCGCCGATCATGAAGTATCTGCTGCCGTACAGCCACACCTACGAACCATCGCCGACCGTGTATGGGCACTGACCGTGATCGACCGCACGCACACAAGGGAAAGCTGATGTGGATGCTGTAACTCCGCCGCGGCCGCCGATGACGACGCGGCCGACGCTGGCACGCCGGCTCAACGAGTGGGGGCTGCTGCTCGGGGTCATCGGCGCTGCGATCGGCTTCCTCGTCGGTTACTGGATTGGCAACCTGGCGATCGCCAACTCATTCGGTAAGGACAACTCTCTCGGCTCGGACCCCGGAATCCTGCTCGGCTACGCACTCAGCGCAGTTGGCTTCCTCGCCGGGATGGGGTTTCTCAACTACCCGATCGGCCGACTCCTCGGGGCCCGGCGGCCCTCCGAGGAAGACAACGCCTACCTGCACGGCGAGGGTGGTGGCTTGAGCCGCTACTTCCGCATGACCACGGATCACAAGGTGATCGGCTTGCAGTACCTCATGATGATCCTCGCCTTCCTGTTCATCGGCGGATTGGGCGCGATGTTCATCCGGAGCGAACTCCTGACCCCGACGCCATCGGTCGCCAACGCCCAGTCATATCTGACACTGGTCGGGTTGCACAGCACGCTGATGATCTTCATGGCGTCAGCGGCGATCATCGGGCCGTTCGGCAACTACTTCGTCCCGATCATGATCGGGTCGCGCAATATGGCGTTTCCGCGACTAGAGGCGCTCACGTTCTGGCTGCTGCCACCAGCGGGCCTGATCTTGCTCTCGACCGTATTCCTCGGTGGCTTCACAACCGGGTGGACGGGCTATGCGCCGCTCTCTGATCAGAACGTGCTCGGCATGGACGCGTATCTGATGGCGTTTGCCCTGATCGGCCTCTCAATCGGCCTCTCAGGCCTGAACATGATCGCGACGATTGTCACCAAGCGGGCCCCAGGTATGCCATTCAGTCGGATGCCCGTGTTCGTCTGGGGGGTGTTGGTCACCTCATTCCTCGGCCTCCTTGCCTCTCCGGCTCTCATCGCGGCGGTCCTGATGGAGATGTTCAGCAGGACATATCAGACGACGTTCTTTGTGCCCGCGGGCGGTGGCTCGCCGTACCTGTGGGAAAACCTCTTCTGGTTCTTCGGCCACCCCGAGGTCTACATCTTCGTCATCCCGGCCTTTGGTCTGATCATGGAGATGCTGCCCGCGTTCACACGGAAGCCGTTGTGGGGCTATCGCGTCTCAATCGGCGGGATGGTCGGCGTCGGTCTCCTGAGCTTCACTGTTTGGCAGCACCACCTGTTCGTCAGCGGCTTGGCACCATCGATCCGCCCCTTCTACATGTTTTCAACGGAGCTGATATCCGTTCCGACGGGCATTATCTATCTGATCGCCCTGGGTTCGATGTGGCGGGCGCGCACGCGCTTCAGCACTCCAATGCTCTTCATTTGCGCCTTCTTCTTCAACTTCTTGATCGGAGGATTCACGGGTGTATTCCTCTCTGACGTCCCGAGTGATTTCACGCTTCATGCCAGTTACTTCGTTCAAGCTCACTTCCACTACACCATCATGGGTGGAGAGGTCTTCGCCCTCATGGCTGGGATCGTGTACTACCTCCCCAAGATGACGGGGCTGTCGATGGATACAAAGCTCCTGAGATTCCAGTTCTGGGCGGTGTTTCTCACATTCAACGGCACATTTCTGTCGCTGATCGCTGTGGGCATCATGGGCATGACTCGCCGAGTGATCAGTTACGCGCCATATCTGCAACCACTCAACATCTCTGCCTCTGTCTTTGCGTTCGGCCTGGGCGCCTCGATGGCGCTGTTCCTTGGAATCTTGATCTGGCAGGCGGCGATGAAGAAAACGCCGGCGACGGCCAATCCGTGGGAGTCGCTGGGAGTCGAGTGGCAGCTACCAACACCGGTGCCGATATTCAATTTTGACAAGGTGCCCACAGCTTGGTCGCTGCCGTACAACTACGACACGGGAAAGCCGGCAGCGGACTTCGGCCCAGTCGTACCCGCCTTCGGCGGAGCCTGAGCATGTCGGACGCCAGTCCCACTGGACTCACCGTCATCGACGAGGTCGCAGGAGGCGGGCACACCCTGGCTTTCAGCTCGCGGTTGGTCATGGCCGCGAACACAACCCTTCAGTTGAGCCTCCTCTTTGCGTTTCTGTACCTGCGCGCAAATAACTTCGGCGGTATGTGGCATCCGAGCGGCGTCGGCACGCCACCTCAAGGGCTCGCGCTCATCGCCTTGGCGTTCCCTCTGTTGACGCTTCTCGTCCTGTGGGGAATCTGGAGCGGGCTGAACAGGGCCGGTGAATCCAGCGCGGTCTCGGGGTTGCTTTGGCTCGCTCTTCTGGGTGCAATCCTCACCGGAGCCGTGCGGATTCTCCTCATGTACCAGTTCAATTGGGAACTCTTCAGTGCGGGAACATACGCTGACCTGACGACGTTGTGGTACGCAGTGCTGTGCGCAGAGTTCATCGCCGCCGGTCTTTGGCTGTTGAGCCTTGTGATGGGGAACGTGCGCCGTACCGACCTCCTGAGTACGGCACACGCCCGAGCCATCCTGGAACAGTGGACGTACATCACCGGCGTATCGATCGCGGTGTACCTGCTGGTCCAGTACGTCACATAGGTCGGCATGCTCTGGCGACCGCTGCTCGACTGGAGCTTCGAACCAGTACCGATCGTAGGGTGCGCAACGGCCGCGTCCCTGTACTGGCGCGGGCGGCGCACGGCATCGCCGGCATTCGGACGCGCAGCATCGTGGGATAACGGGGACACGGCGTTCGCACTCGGCATCACAGCGCTCCTGCTCGCGCTGGTGTCGCCCATCGCGTACTTCGACACCAGCGTCCAGTGGGACCACATGGTCCAGCACGTACTCCTGCTGCTGGTTGCTCCGCCGCTGATCCTGCTTGCCGATCCGTTTCGAACTGCGTGGGCCGGGTATCTCGCCGTCCAGGGAAGGCCCATCTCGGTCGAAAACACGTGGCCCGCACGCGTGATGCGAATCCTCCACGCCGGGCCGAAGGCGGCGATCGTCGTGGTTCTCGTGTTCAGTGTCGACCTCCTTTTCTGGCATCTCCCGGCTATCTACAACGCGACGCTCCAGCTTGCGTCTGTGCACGATCTCGAGCATCTGACCTTTCTCGTCGTCGGTCTCCTGTTCTGGGACCAGGTGATCAACTCGGTCAATGCGACCGGGCGGCTCTCGATGCTTGGTCGGGCGGTCGTGGTCCTGGCGGGGATGTTCGTGAGCTGGGGTCTCGCAATCGTCATCGCCTATGCGACGCAACCGCTATACGCGTACCCCGTGACTCAGGGCGGGCTGAGCCTGCTGGGGGATCAGGAAATCGCCGCGGGAGTGATGTGGGTGCCGGGAGGCGCGCCCTTCGTCATCGCATTGCTCTACCTCGGCATTCGCTGGTTCGAGATCGACGACCGCTCAGCGGCGAGCACCGCGGTGGCTCAGCCGTGAGTAGCAAACCTCGTGTCGTGTTCGGTTGTGCTGTGGCATTGCTAATCGCCGGCTGCGGCGCCCCGCACCTTCCTGCGAGTGCGCCGCAGCAGGTCACGGCGTTGGGTGGCCCGACGCTCGCCGGGAAGGTTGTGAGCATCACATCGTTCCACGGCCATCCCGTTGTCCTGATCTTCTGGGCGTCGTGGTGCGGGCCCTGCCATGATGAACAACGGGCGTTGAACACCGCGTATGCGACATGGTCACCACGTGGCGTCGTGTTCCTTGGCATCGACCTCCGCGATACGACCGCTCCCGCCCTGGCATTTGAAAGAGAGTTCAACGTGCCGTATCCCAGCATCGCGGACACGAACGCGACACTCGCGGTCGATTACCGTATTCCGTCGGCGCCCGCGTTGGTCTTTCTCAACACTCAGGGCAAGGTGGCCGATGTCGTCCTCGGAGGACTCGGAACCATGAGCGTCGCCGCCTTCAATGCGGAGATCAGCACGCTCCTGGGCACCTCGAAGACAGGCAGCGCATAGGAACGGGAATGCAAACCAGCGCAGAGATCGCGATGAGCCCCACGGACACCATTGGTGGGTCTGCTGCTGCTGATGCAGCCCGACGCGGTGCGTGGATCCAGCTCCGCGCACACGCGCGCGACTACGTCAGTCTCGCCAAACCGCGAATCATCGTCCTCCTGCTGATCACCGAGCTCGCGACCATGATCATCGCCGCGCGCGGAATTCCATCGCTCGGGTTGCTCTTCTGGGCGGGTGTCGGCGGTGCGCTCGCGTCTGGGGGCTCCGGAGCGATCAACTGCTGGTATGACCGTGATATCGATCGGGTCATGGCACGCACCTGCAGCCGGCCACTTCCAGCGGGACGCATCCTGCCGTGGCGGGCACTCACCTTTGGCGTCTCGCTGATCGTCGGATCGGTCGCGGTGTTCATGCTCGCGGTGAACATCCTGGCGGCTGCGCTCGCCCTTGCCGGCGCGCTCTTCTACGTCTTCATCTACACGATGCTGTTGAAGCGCAGGACACCGCTCAATATCGTCATTGGCGGCGCCGCCGGCGCGTTTCCTCCGTTGGTCGGCTGGGCCGCGGTGCGGGGCAACGTCGGATGGCCCGCGTTCGTGTTGTTCGCGTTGGTGTTTCTCTGGACGCCGCCGCACTTCTGGTCGCTCGCGTTGCTCCTGCGTCGTGACTATCGGAATGCCAGTGTGCCGATGCTTCCTGGCATCATCGGCACCGCCAGAACGCACCGGCGGATCCTGTTCTACCTGCTCGCGCTGATCATCGCGAGCCTGCTTCCCGGACTGGTGCTGGGCATCGGGTACACGGTCGGAGCTGGCCTGCTCGGCGGCGGATACCTGGCGCTCGCGCTCTGGGCTCGCGCCAAAGCAACATCAGGCGCGGCTGCGTTGCTCTTCCACTACTCGCTGGCCTATCTCGCGCTCATCTTCGTGGTGGGCGCGGTCAGCGCGGTGGCGCTGGGCTAGCCAGCCCGGCTCCTGGTTCGGAGCCGGACTGGCCGCGTTGCGCGATATGACTCTCAGTGGCCCAGAGCGGCGGCCGCCTGTGCATCCATGGTCGACTCGATCGTGGACACATTGGAGCTGCTTGGGTTCTGGAGGAACTGCAGCAGGTCGGCCCACATCTTCGGCTCCCAGGTTCCCTGAAGATCGTCGAGGCTGAACACAAAGCTGGTCGCGCTGACCAGGGCCTTCGCGTCGGCCTGGGTGACCGAATCGGGATACGCGGTCGGCTGGACCTGGTTGTTCGGCGAGGCGAATCCACCGAGATGCGCCCAGATGGTTGCTCCTTCGGGTCCGGCGAGGTACTTGATCAGCGCAGCGGCCTGCGGTGTCGAGCTGAGCATCATCGCCACGTCGCCTGCGCCCTGGATGGCTCCGTTGTTGGCGCTGTCCGCTGCCGGCGCCGGGAACGGGAAGAAGTCGAAGCATGGGTGACTGGCGGCACTGACGGTGCACGCCGCACCGCCGGCACCTGTGGTACCCGGGTTGTAGTTGGCCGAGTTGCCCGTGATTTCGCTGACCACGAAGTCGCCCTCGAACACCATCGCCGCCTGAGGCAGTGCGGGAGGCTTGGGGAAGACCTTGTCAACGCACGCCGGGTATGCGTTGGAGAGCGATCCCTGCAGTCCACCGAGGAGGTACGCACGGTTGCTGACAAGCTGTGCCATGGTGGTGAACGCGGTTGTGACCGTCGCGTCGGTCCACTTCAGGGTATGCGCAGCCAGCTTGTTGTAAGCATCCGCGCCGGCGGTCTTGAGATAGATGTTCTGCCACATGTCGGCGACCGGCCAGCCGACATCGGTGCAGAGCGAGAACGGTGTGATGCCGGCCGCCTTCAACTGCGCGGCGTCGGCGATCAGCTGCTCCCAGGTCGTCGGTGGCGACGAGATACCTGCCTGCGTGAACAGCCCCGGGTTGTACCAGATGGTGTTCTTGTTCGCGCCCTTGAACCAGACGCCGTACTGCTTGCCGTTGTAGGTGGCCAGCGTGTTCCACGCAGTGCCGAAGTTGGAGGTGAGGCCGCCGAGGATGCTCGTCAGGTCCTTGATCGAGCCGGCCTTGGCCAGGCTGTCCAGCGTGCCGGGGTCCGGGACCAGCGCAACGTCCGGCGGTGAACCGCCCGACACCGCTGCGGTCAGGGCGGTATCCATGTTGTTGCCCTTGCCCTGGTAGTTCACCGTGATCCCCGTCGATGCCTCAAATGGCGCCAGTGCCGCCAGGAAGTCCTGCTGCTCCTGCGCGGTCCACTCGGCCCAGACACTCAGCGTTCCGCCGATCTTTCCGCTCGTCGACCCGCTGCTGGTGGACGTTGCGGGGGGTGTCGAGGTCGAACCGCATGCGGTCGCGATTCCCAGGACTCCGGCAGTCACCACCGCCAGTTTGCCCAGCCTGCTGCCCTGTGTCATGTAGGTACTCCTGAATAGGGCGAACCATCGGCGCGCCCCAGCGATCCATTGCGCAAGCCCCCTGTGTACTCCACATGGACTCGAAACGCAACTGATTTCGGTGCGTCTCATACCAATGGGTGATGCCCGCTTGCGGAACCCCGTCCGCAGACGTAGGATCACCCGCACTGTGGTGAGGGCCTGAGTTGGCGGTTGCCGTTCCGACCTCTGAATCCGTGCCGGCTGCTCCTGCAGAGATCCTTCCAACCACGAGCAAGCCGGCGGGCGGTGGCGGGTTCCGAAGCCATCTGGGATCGCTGCTGTTCCTGCTGCCGGGGGCGATCTGGCTGCTGCTGATCGTCGTGTATCCGCTGATCGCGACGATCGTCCGAAGCCTCTTCGACGGCAGCGGTCAGAACTTCCTCGGCCTGGGCAACTACAAGTCGATCTTCTCGACCACCGACATCATCGTCTCGCTGAAGAACAACGTGGTATGGGTGGTTCTATTCCCGTTCCTGGTCACGTTCTTCGGGCTCGTCTTCGCTGTCCTCACCGAGCGTATTCGGTGGTCGACGGCGTTCAAGACCATCGTGTTCATGCCGCTGGTGTTCAGCGCGACCGCCGCAGGCCTGACATGGGCGTCGATCTTCTTCATCGATCCCCACACCGGCATGGTCAACGCCTCGATCCAGGCTGTGAGCAACGCGGTCAATCCGCCCGGGCTCTACCCGATCGACCCGTCGAGCGGCCAGACGGTGTCGAGTCTCGCCGCGACTGGAACCAAGCCGGGGCCTGGGGGCACGCTGGAGAGTGCGACCACTGTCAGTCCCGGGAATACCGTGCAACTCGGGATGATCGGCATCAGTCCGGTGACCCTGCAGCAGAATGGCGCCGCCCCAGCCGTGGCGCCGACTGCCTCGTCGGGAATCTCGGGACTCGTGTGGCGCGATTTCTCGCCGACGCATCCCACCGTGCGCGGACAGGTATTCCCCGACGAGGATGGGATCCCTGGATTGCATCTCTCCCTGCTCAACTCGAGCGGCTCCTCCGTTGCCACGACCACGACGGCGAAGGATGGTGCATTCACATTCGCCAATCCCGGGTCAGGCAATTACCGCGTGCAGGTGACCGCCAACAACTTCCAGGCGGGGTTCAACGGCATCTTCTTCCTCGGCACGCAGTCGCTGACGCCGACGAGTTCCCTGAGCCCGACCATGCAGGCGATCCTGAGCATCCCGATCGTCGATATCGCGATGATCATCGCGTATCTCTGGATCTGGGCCGGCTTCGCAATGGTGGTCATCGGTGCGGGTCTTGCCGCGTTGAACCGCGAGGTGCTCGAGGCGGCGCAGATTGACGGCGCCAGCGAATGGCAGACGTTGCGCCGGGTCACGGTGCCGATGCTGCGACCGGTGCTCGTGGTCGTCTTCGTCACCATGCTCATCAACGTCCTGAAGATCTTCGACATCATTCTCAATATGGCAGCGCCGTCATCGCAGGCCGGCGCGAGCACCCTCGCCGTCGACATCTACAACAACTTTTCGAGCCCAAATGGGCAGGGCCTCGCGGCAGCGCTCGCCGTGGTGCTGTTCATCCTGGTCATTCCCGCCATGCTGTTCAACCTCAAGAGGATCCGCGGATGAGCGTTCAGGCTGCATCGTTGCCGGTGGCCGCGTCGCCGCGGAAGCGGCGTCTCCGGCTACGCCCCTCGCGCATCGTGCTCAACATCGTGCTCGCGGCAATCGCGATCTTCTGGTTGGTTCCTGCAATCGGCATCGCGATCATCTCGCTCCGCCCCAACAGCTCATTCGAGCAGTCCGGTTGGTGGACGGTGTTCACGGCCCCCGCGCAGCTGACCTTCAACAACTATCAGCAGCTGTTCTCGAAGGGATTCGCGGCGGGGGGCGTCCTCGACTCGCTGACCACCTCGATCGCCATCACCGTGCCGGTCACGATCCTGGTCACCGTGATCTCAAGCCTCACCGCGTACTCACTCGTTTTCGGGCGGTGGCGGGGGAGAACCCTGGTCTTTCTGCTCATCGTTGCGATGCTTGTCCTGCCGCTGCAGATGGCGCTGATACCCATAGCGAGCCTCTACAAGATTGTTGACAACGCCACGGGGTTGCACCTGTTCGGGTCCCTGATCGGCGCGATCATCTTTCATGTTGCGTTCGGCTTGCCGTTCGGCATCTTCCTGATGCGCAACTTCTATTCGGGCATCCCGCACGACCTGCTCGAGGCGGGTCGGATCGACGGAGCGGGGGAGTGGACACTCTTCCGGAAAGTCGTCATGCCGATCGGAATCCCGGCGCTCGCCTCGCTCGCCATCTTCCAGTTCATCTGGGTCTGGAACGACCTGCTGGTCGCGCTCATCTTCCTGGGAAACAGCTCCCACATCACGCTGACGATGTATCTGTACAGCTGGACCAGAGCCCTGTCGTCCAACTACTGGATTATCTCCACAGGGGCGATGATCTCGATCGTCATCCCCTTGATTGTGTTCTTCGCATTCCAGCGATACTTCGTCCGAGGCGTACTCGCCGGGGCGGTGAAATGAGGAGCGTGTGATGGCCGGCGTTGTGCTCGAAGATTTGACCAAGCGCTACGACGGCGGTGCGCTCGCCGTCGACAAGCTCAACCTCGATATCCATGACGGCGAATTCGTGTGCCTCGTCGGGCCATCGGGGTGCGGCAAGACCACCGCGTTGCGCATGATTGCCGGGCTCGAGGAGATCACCAGCGGTGAGGTGCGGATCGGCGACCGCGTGGTCAACAATCTCCCGCCACGCGACCGCGATATCGCAATGGTGTTCCAGAGCTATGCGCTCTACCCGCACATGAGCGTGCGCGACAACATGGCGTTCGGACTCGAGCTTCGCAAGACGCCGAAGGCGCAGATCGACAAGGCAGTGGTCGAGGCGGCGCGCATTCTCGACCTCGAGCGGTTCCTCGACCGCAAACCTGGCCAGCTGTCGGGTGGACAGCGCCAGCGTGTCGCGCTCGGTCGCGCGATCGTTCGCGAGCCTGCGGTCTTTCTCATGGACGAGCCGCTGTCGAACCTGGATGCGAAATTACGCGTCCAGACGCGAGCCGAGATTGCGCGGATGCACACCCGCCTCGAAGCGACGATGATCTACGTCACTCACGACCAGGTTGAGGCGATGACCATGGGCGACCGCATCGCCGTCATCAATGAAGGCGTCCTGCAGCAGGCGGGAACCCCAAAGGACCTGTATGAGCTTCCACAGAATCGGTTCGTTGCGGGATTCATCGGATCTCCGTCGATGAACTTCATCGACCTCAAGGTCTCTCAGGACGGTGGCGTCGTCCGGCTCACGGGCGAGGGAGCGGAGATGCGCCCCGACGACACCCAGTCGGCGCAGCTGCGCGATCTCGGTATCGACGCGGTGACCGTCGGATTCCGGCCTGAGCACCTCGAGCTTGGGGCGCTGACGGGACCCGGTCTCAGCGTGACAGTGGTCGTGGACGTCGTCGAGTTCCTCGGCAACGACGAGCTGATTCACGGCAGCGGCGCCGGTCGGGACGTGGTCGCGATCATCAATGCCGACAACACGCTGAAAGTGGGGGAGTCGGTGACCCTTGTTGCTTCGCCGCGGCGCCTCCACCTCTTCAACCCGGCCACCGGCCTCCGGGTCTCCAAGGACGCGGCGGCGTCCAACGGTGGTGCGCCTACCGGGTGAATGCGCGCTAGGAGTAATCTGGCTAGGATTGTGCTACAATCTGCTTCAGGATCAATCACCCTGGAGCAATTTCGATGACCACAATCTTCTGGCTCACGCTGAGAGCCCTGTACGGCATGGAGACTGGGCGGTCGTGTCGTTCGTGTGGCGAGCCGATCGCCCATCGGGACGCCTTCGGCACCAGCGAAGGCGTCTGCCGCCGTTGCCGTGACCGCGCTGACGCCGACGTCTAATTGCGCCGCCGCTCATCGGAGCGTGGCGACCGCACCCCATTGCGCGCGGCGGTGATCCGCCGGCAGACGACCTCACGCGTCGAGACGCTCGAGGACGAACTCGAGCGCCAGGTGCTCGATGGGCGATTCAAGCCCGGCGAGCATCTCGGCGAGATCGCGCTTGCCGAGGAGTTCGAGGTTGGTCGCAACACGCTCCGTGCGGCTTTTGACGGACTTGTCCGCAGGGGCCTGCTTGTCAAGTCACGCAACCGGGGTGTCTTCGTGCGGGCCCTCACCGCGCACGACCTGGCTGAAATCTACCAGCTGCGCACTGCGCTCGAGGTGCAGGCCTCGCGGATGCTGGCCTCACGGAAGAGGGTCCCCGAGGCAGCCCGAAGCGCCCTTGCCCAGCATAACCGCCTTGTTCCGCGTTCCTCACAGCGCGTTGTCGTCGAGGCTGATCTCGCCTTTCACCGTGCCGTGGTCATCGGGAGCGGGAATGCTCGCTTGACGCGCGCTCACAAGAACCTCGAGGTCGAGATCCTCCTCTGCCTCGCGCAACTAGTCCAGGGCTACGCGTCGATCTCCCAGCTTGCCGGCGAGCATGCCGAGCTGCTCGAGGCCATCGAGGCCGGCGACCCGGCACTTGCGGAGCAGGTGATCAGGCATCACCTCGAGGGCGCGACCGCGTGGCTCATCGAGCACGCCACGGCGCATGAGGAACCCCTCTACGCCGAGGCCTTCGTTGCCTCGAGCGCGTCGAGCGATCTCGGGTAGTCCTCGTCGATCAGCGGGCTCGACAGGATGAAATCGGCCGTCGCGCGGTTGCAGGCCATCGGAATGTTGTGCACGACGGCGATGCGTAGCAGCGCCTTCACGTCGACGTCGTGCGGATGCGGCTCGAGCGGATCCCAGAAGAAGATGATCACGTCGATGCGGCCCTCCGCAATCGCGGCGCCCACCTGCTGGTCGCCACCCAGCGGTCCGGTGAGGAACCGGTGCACCGGCAGCGCCAGCTCGTTGGCGACCATCGACCCGGTTGTGCCGGTGCCCAACAGATCGTGGCGCGCGAGCGTCTCACGGTTGAAGCGCGCCCACTCGAGCATGTCGGCCTTCTTGTTGTCATGGGCGATCAGCACGATCTGCTTTCGCCTGGGCTCTGACCGTGGCACGATTCGCCTCCCGTTGAGCTGCTGCGAC